>JARIGY010000075.1 GCA_029288535.1 Candidatus Tayloriibacteriota bacterium
CGGTAGAGCTCCTCCATGAGGGCCGGGACATTTTCAATGTGCTCGAGTATATAGTTGGCGCGCACCTCTATGACGCTATTGTCTTCCAATGGGATTCCTTTGGTGATGTCTGCCACGATATCGACGGAAGGCAGGTCAAGCACATCCATATTGATGAAACCCTCCATCACTTCCTGCCCGCCTCCAAGCTGGAGTCTTATATTTTTTTTATGTTCGAAAGTTTTCATGAGCATTGTCAAATCCGATTAACGCCAGCAGCTTCTCCACGAAAGGCCTGTTTGAGAATTCCCGCTCCATTCTCAACCGGCCCGCATGTCCGATTTTCATTCGAAAATCCTCATCGTCGATCAATTTCCTGATCGCCCGATACCAATCATCTTCATTGTTTGCCAAAATACCGTCTACGTTATTTGTTACCACATAGGGATTTTCCCCCCAGTCACTCAGCACCGTCGCGACACCGCAACCCATATACTCTTTGGCTTTCCAGGCATCCTTTCCGCGATTGTGTTCGATCTTCTCCAAAGGCATCACTCCGATATCGAATCTTGCCAGATGTTTTGCTATTTCCTTCGGTTCGTGCCATGGAAGCGCGGGCGTGAACTCAACACTTAACCCTCGGACAGAGGCTAGAAGTTCGTGAATTTTCTCTCCTCCTCCAAGCTGCACGAATATGACCTGATAGCCGTCATCGACTATCCTCTGCAGCGGCCGGATGAGGAGTTTCATATTCTCAAAATGGCCGGGCGTGCCGGTCCAGCCTATCCGCACGGAAGAATTTTTCTCAGAAACAGTTTTTCCCTTTTCCAGATACGTATTTTCCGTATCGATCGGGGCCGAGAGTACATGGGAATTCTTATTGTAGCGTAGCGCGTACTCCTGCAAGTAATGGCTTCCGACAATGACGCATGTCGCGTTTTGGACCATGATCCGGGCCTTGAGGGCGATTCTCCATGACCCCAGGAAAATTGCGTCATCGAAATCAAACACGTAGCCTCGGCGGAAAATCCATTTCCGGACCAGCACCATGAACATGAAGTCCAGCTGTTCGGTCATTTTATGCAGATAAAGCACGTCATTGCGCCCTACCGAAGCGAGCAATTGTATGTTTGAGAAAAAGTCGGATACCCGTTCGCGCGAAACGACCCACCACGCCCGCCGCTTGATGTGATACGACTCGGCGCTTATTCCGAGCGTGCGCAGATAATCCGCAACCAGATGCGCCCGTGTCCGGGAACTCGGAAGAGATCGGTCTCCTTTGGTGCAAAAAAATATTTTCATGGTTCGCTTAAAAAACAAAGATGTCGCTTTCCGCCCGCTTCAGCCAGTCTTTGAAGGTCGGGGAAGTTTTATTCCTTTCCGATAAAATAGGGCTGTTTTTTATCGGCCAATCAATGTTGATCTCAGGGTCGTTCCAGGCGATTTCCCCCTGAGTTTGAGAGTCATAGAGCGCCGAGCACTTGTATTGGATTTCACAATTATCGGTAAGAGCTTGAAAGCCGCGGGCAAAACCGGCCGGCGCGTATACCTGTCTTTTATCATTCTCGCTGCATTCAAGGCCAAACCACTGCCCAAGCGTAGGCGAGTTCTTCCTGATATCAACTGCCACGAGAAATGCGGCGCCTCGAGTAACCCTCATGAGTTTGCTCATCGGCGGACCATACTGGAAGTGCAACCCCCGTATCACGTTCGACACTGAACTTGAATGATTGTCCTGGACAAACACGTCGCGTATTCCGGCTTTTTCAAATTCGTCCTTGCGGTATGATTCCATAAAAAAACCGCGCTCATCGGCATGGACCTGCGGCGTCACGACGAAAAGGTCTCGAAATACAGTCGGTTCAAATTTCATATTTTAAGTATTCTTCCAAACCCTCATCGAATGTGTAAAGCGGTTTCCAGCCGAGCTCCGTTTTGATGCGGTCAGCACTCATCTGATATTTCAAATCCATGCCAGCCCTGTTGCTTGGAAACGTGTTTATTTTCTTGCCGGTCACCTTCTCCGCCCGCTCGATAAGCTGGCGCACCGTAAGGCCGTCGTTGAGCGTGAGGTTGTAGGTGCGATTTCCCTTTTCTAAAATAAGCTCGATGGCCGGAGCGATATTTTTTACGTAAATATATTCGCGGTAACCCACTCCCTCATTGTGGAGCGGTATCGCTTCGCCCGAATGGAGCGAGTGCTTGATAAGCGGCATGATCTTCCGGGTATCCTGCCGAGGCCCGAAAACATTGCAGAACCTTGTCTCGGCGGTGGTTTCGATCATCGAAGGATAGGTTGAGCCGTATGCCAAACGCATGAGGGAGCCGGTGGCTTTCGAGCACGAGTATGGATTCTTGGGAAACAGAATCTCGGTTTCATCTTTCAAGTGCTCGCATTCGCCGTAGACTTCATCCGTAGAGACATAGATGAACTTCTTCAGCGACGGAAGCAGCCGGCACGCTTCAAACATCACTATATTCCCATTCATATTTTCGAGCAGCGTGCGGTGCGGCTCAAGGATGGAGTAGTCGACGTCGGATATTGCCGCGGCGTGGATCACATACTCAGGAGCCTCCTTGAGCACAACGTCAATGACGGCATTTTCGCACACATTCATTTTATAGTATTTGAATGAACCGTCTATGATTTCCGGATGGCTGCCGACGGACTCGTTATCGATAACCACGACATCCCAGCCTTTGGCCACAAAATATTCCGTAACATGGGAAAAAATAAAGCCCAATCCCCCGGTAATTAATATTTTCTTTTTCATGAAGTAAATGTAAGAGTATCCATTGATAGTACACTTTTTATGCCGTAAAACAAGATAGCGAGTGGATTGCCTCAATGATTTTTTGCGCCCTGCTTCTCCAGGTAAAAAGCCTGACTTTATCGTAAGAATTTACCGCTCTCCTCTGGCTTTCCGGGCCATTGCCCATACTTGACATTATCGCCTGAGACAGGGCCGCGACATTGTCCGGGGGAACAAACAAGCAGTCGGCATCGCTTAAAATTTCCCTAATGGACGGAAGATCCGAAGATACGATCGGTCTGCGGCTGGCCATATATTCAAACAGCTTTAACGGCGACATGATGTGGGCATAATGCGGGCTATTCGGATAATTCATAATGAGAACATCCATTGCTTTTAAATGCTCAGGTATCCGACTGACCGGAACATGACCCAGGCAATGCCCGGAACCTGCGGCAAGACCGGATGAAAACAGGCCGTTTATTTCGCTTATTTCGTCTTGGTTGGCGCCCACGATAACGAAGTCAATTGCCGCCTTGCGAGCCTGGCACATTGCTACGGCATCGATAATCCCCTCAACGCCTTTCGTTTCGCCCATAGTTTTATATTTGCCGACATAACCGACCAGAAACCGATCCATCGGCAGACCCAGCTCTTTCCGCAGTTCCGCCTTGTCATCCGAAACACTGTCAAAAAAATCGAGATCGACGCCGTCATGCAGAAGCTTGATCTTATTTTCATCGATTCCCATGGAAATCATCCGATCATACAGACCCCGGCTGATGACCACAATGGCTGCCGACCACCTGGCTGCCGCCGCAGTTAAGAAATTACGCTGATCAGTGTGAACTTCCCAAAGCGCGCTCAGGCCGAAAAAGTCGGATATCACGGCCGCTGACGCGTCTCGCGTGTACACGACGCTTTCCCTGGATCTCAGCACCTTAAGCGCCACAGCGAGTCCGAAGAAAAATTGCTGTATCCAGAAGCCGAACCGGCCGAACCGGATCAGATCTACCGTTGGAACATACTCGATTTTGAAATTCCGCTTAACGCTGTAATATTCGAAAGGATCATCTTTGATGGCATTGAGCCGTTTCGGAACCACCAGCGTAACCTCGGACCCCAGATCGGCAAAGGCCTCGCACATTTTCATGATCTGGATGCCGTGCGCTTTTTCTGTAGGCAGACGGATATTGGCGATATATAATAATTTCATCGGAGTGTTTGAGTGATTTTTGCAATAAGCGCGTCGACGGAGAACGCCTCACGGACTTTGCGCTGGCAATAATCTGCGATTTCTCTGGGATCTTCCGACAGCAGCGCACAAAGCTTTTGCGCCAATTCTTCCGGGTCTCCGCACGCAAACATCAGCTCGCCTTTATATGGCCCCAGAAACGAAGCGAACGACTCGTTGCATACGACGACCGGCGTACCGGCTGCAAATGACTCGAGCACAGCCTTGTCCATGCCGCCGGTCGGAGCCATATTTGCCGTTACTGAAGCGGCGTAATATGCGGCAGGAATATTCCTGTTCGCGGCCCGGCCGTTAAAACGAATCATCGGTCCGAGACTATGACTAGCAATAAGCATATCGAGCTCTGATTTGTAAAGCACATCATCATCAGTGATGGGTGTTCCAATAAACTCAATCAGGAATGGTTTCGCGCATTTCTTTTTGAGAAGCACTGCTGCCTCGATCAGAATGTGGCAATTCTTAATGCGACTGATCCTTCCCACATGAACGATGGAGGGTATGGCTTTTTCTTCTTTTTCCTTCTCTTTGAATGCGAAGAGCTCGGTGTCGATGCCGTGGCCGACAAAGCGAACTTTCGGGCCCGGCAGGCCGAAGCTCTGCGGCGTCGAAGTGAAGATAACATCCGCAAAACGCACCGCAAACCGAAGCTTGAGATCGACCTGCTTATGCGAATACCATAGGGCGATTTTCTTATGCTGCAGCTTCCAGAAAAGGCCGCCGAGCGCTGCGTAGACCGGATTCATGTGCACGAAAACCGCGTCATACTTTTTTCTTTGCTGCCAACTATATTTATAGAAATTGAAAACGTATGCCAGCCGCGAAACCTTGGTTTCTTTTCCCAAGGAAAATACCGAAACATTTTGTGGCAAAGACACTTCGCCTTTTTCCAGGCAGATGACGGTGATGTGTCCGTAGTTCTTTGCGAATGCTTCGATCCATCGGTGGAAAAAGCCGAGCACGTCGTCGTTGCGGTCGACCTTCTGAGTTAGGATGAGCAGGTTCATCAGGCGGTCTGCTTAAAGATGAATTTCTTATAGACCGGATAGCTCATGATCGCGATCAGGCCCGACGCCAGGAACTGGCCGAAGAGATACCAGATATGGAAAATGCCTACGAAAATATACATCAGCAGCGCGTTGATACAGAGGTTGATGAGCCCGACAAGCAGATAGAGGCCGAGCTGCCTGTGGATCTGGTCGAGGGATTTGTGCGAAAATGTCCAGAATTTCTGGAGAATGAAGCTTACGGCGAAACCGGCAAGGAATGCGAATACCGACGACACGAGATAATGGATATGCAGAATGCTCGTGAAAATATAGGACGCCAAAAGCGTCACGAACGCCGCCGAACCGCCGGAAACGAGATACTTGAATATTTTATAGTATTTAGAAAATCGAGTCCCCATAGACGCCTTTCAAGAGATTAAGATCCTTCTTGCTGTCGACGAGCAGCTTGATATTCTTTGCCTTCAGGCTTTCCATCACGCCATTGCCGAGCGGGTCATTGACCAGCCGCTCGTACATCTGCAAAAAAACTTCGTAATCTTTGATGAAGCACTCTCCTCCGGCTCCGCGGCCGCTTTTGTGGAGAGGATTCATATAGGTCGGTCCGTTATCGGGGTCTGCGCTCATAACCTCCTGTATAACGTTCCAATCAACATCTAGTTTCGTTGCCAGATCGTAGAACAGGTTTATAGCCACCACCCGGACGAATCCCATATAATTTCTGCCGTACTTTATCAGTTCGGCTTCGCGGGAGCTGCAAATGAAATTATGGGTCAATTTATAGAGCGCTTTTGGCAGAACGCTCATCACTTCCTCTGCTTTTTCCTGATACAGGGGCGAGCCGATGGGGATGCCGACAATATTGCGTGATGGATTTCCGGCATCATATGCGGCAGTAGAAACGTTCAGGAATTCAGGCGAATTGAGGACGAAAATATCGGGATTTTCCTTTTGGATCGCTTCGGTCGTACCCGGCAGCATCGTGGATTTTATAACCGCGATTTTGCCTTTTCCCACGAGCGGCACGACGCTGCGGACGATGGAATCGTCAAAACCTTCGGGCGTAGTCGGCGTCGGCACCGCGATGAATACGATGTCGCATTCGCCTATTTTTTCCTTATTTTCCACATACTCTTTTTCGATGCCGTAGCGGACAACGGAATAGCCGCGGTCTTCGAAGTTGGCGGCATAGTGCCTGCCTATCCATCCCTGACCTATAAAACCGATGCGGGGCTTGGTATGCACAGTGGCCATTATTGTACACCAAAAACTAACGCCGAGCCACTAGGGCAGACTCAAGCATTGCCTTGTATTTTGCAAGATACTCGGAGCGCGGTTCTCCGACTTTTTCATGCGCCATTCTCTCGGCAGTCTGCTTGAGTGAATTTTTGAGTTCAGGATTTTCAATCATTGCAATAATTTTTTCAGTAAAGCTTTCCTTATTTTTTATATCGCAAATGAAACCGTTGCGGCCTTCTTCGACAATAGTGGAAACGATGCCCACATCCGAAGAAACGATCGGACAGCCGGACGCCGCCGCTTCGACAAGAGTCAGGCCGTAACCTTCATAAAGTGAAGTCGTGAGAAAGACATCGGCCGTCTTGTAATATGAAGCTAGACTGGGTTGCCATGGTTCAAAAACCGCATTGCGATCAAGATGATAGCGCAGCGCCAAACCCTGGAGATAGCGCTTGTCCGGACCATCGCCGACAATGACCAGGCCGACGTTCTGATGCTTGAGCACGATATCGCGCAGGACAGCGAACGCAAAGCCGATATTTTTCTCCTGCGTCAGCCGCGAAGCCATGAGTATGATGAAAGAAAACTGAGGATACCGCTTATGGAGATCGGCGGTTATCGGCGCATCGGTGAAAACACTGATATCGGTATGGATCGGAAGCACTGTTGTTTTGGCAACGAGCGATCGATCGATCCTAGAGAGCGACTGCCTGATCCTGTCCGATACGGCCCGGATAGCGTCGGCTTTCGGCAACAACCACGAAGCCATGCGCACCCGGATGAAATTGAGGCGCGAGCTTCGCGCAAAATACGGACTCAAAAAATCCGTATGGATCTGCATATGGAGCCTGGTCTGCGAGCGGCGCGTGATGAGCCAGCCGGCCAAGCCCGATTCGAAAGGGTCTTGTGTCGTTATCACATCCGGCTTCACGGCACCAAGCTCGCTCAAAAAGACGTTTCGAGCGTCAAACGGATAGCGAAACCTATTTTTTGAATTCGTAGGATAAATCCACACATTGTCTGAAATCTTTTCGGGCTTGAGATTATGTTCGGCCAGACTGAAAATGATGATATGGAGCTCGGTAAAGAGCGTGCCGTATTCGATCATGCGCTCTCGCGCCGCGCTTCCCGCTTCAAATATTTTCCTGTCGCTGCCGATGCTTAGCACTATCATAAGCGGTTGTTTAGATTCATAAAGACTTTCAGATGCTCTTCGACGACCTTGTCCCACGGATGGTCGAAGGCTATGCTTTTTTCCTGCCCGACAAACTGCCTATATGCGGCCGGATCCAGGAGCGCATTGAGCTTTGCGGCAATATCGTCGACCGAACCCGGATCGATCTGCATGGGAAGCTGCGCGGATATGCTCAGATAATTCTCCTTGGAAATAAGAAATGGAATTCCTAATGCAAGGCATTCGTAAACCTGGTTGGGAGACACGTCCGT
Source organism: Candidatus Tayloriibacteriota bacterium (assembly GCA_029288535.1). Classification (GTDB taxonomy): domain Bacteria; phylum Patescibacteriota; class Minisyncoccia; order Phycocordibacterales; family JAKAEA01; genus JARIGY01. The sequence goes on from JARIGY010000075.1 coordinate 7,677, forward strand.
CCAGCTGGGAATGACCACAAGATAGCACGACGCGATCCGATAATATAAATCCGACTGGGACATCGTCGGCAGGAATTCCACGCTAGCAGAAAGACCAAGCGCGTCTGTCAGAATCCTGATATCGGCATCAAGCGGCCCGCTGCCGATAAGCAGCAGCCTGAAACTTTTATCCTCCAGCTTTGCAAAAGCCCGGACCAATGATTCGATATTCTTCATCTTGATGAACCTGCCCGCGAACACGATCTCCTTGTCGCGCTCGAAAAAATCGGCATTATAGCTTTGCACCAGGCCGCTCAGCTTGTTTTCGGGAATAGCGTTATAAATAGTCAAAGTTTTTTGGGGATGAAGATCGTAGATGGGAATGTAGAGCTCGCGCTGAATATCCGAATTGAAAATGACTCGTTCAGCGTTCTGCAGGACTTTTTTGATGACAAAAAACATCAGCTTATACTCCTTATGCAAACCCTGGGCATAAAACTGCCTGAGAGTAAGCGGCGGCCGACCTTCGGCAAGATACTTCTCCCATAGGTAGCCGCCGCCCACACGCACAATGTATTTTTTGCCGGTCAGCTTCGAGGCAAGCATTACCGGCAGCCCGCCCGAAAACCAGTCGAGCGTATACGCGACAGTATGCTTTCGGATTTCCCTGAGAACGACGGAAAAATACCTGAGATAGTTTATCAGCTTATATTGAGACCTCTCAACCCGGATAAGCCTGAACAGCATATCCTTATCTCCGTCAAAATACGGTTTGTCCGAATACGTTATCACTGTCACGCTGTGGCCGGTAGCCTGAAGCTTCTTTGCCAGTTCAAAAGCCACCGTCGCCGGCCCGCCTACTTCGGGTTTGAAGATGCCTGTCGCGATGAGGATCCGCATACCCTACACTTTAGCAAATATTTCGGTTTTCATCCTCTCTGCGATAATGTTCCAGTCATATTTTTGTATTGCCAACGCGCGAGCGTTAAAAATAAGATGCTCTTTTAAGGCTGAATTTTCGGTTAGAAGCAGCACGTTATCTGCGATGCTTTTTGGATTTTTAACGTCACAAAATAATCCCGTTTCTTTATCTTTCAGGAAATCGGGAATGCCGCCGACAGGAGTAGCAATGACCGGCACGCCCGCAGCCATGGCTTCGATGAAGGAATTGCCCATACCTTCGGAAAGCGACGGCCTGATGAAAATATCGGACACTGCAAGATACGTCGGTATATTCTTATGCTCAACCTGACCAATAAACTGAATGCGTAAATCTAAGCCCCGATCATGAACTTGTTTTTTAAGTTTTATTTCGAGCTCGCCAATGCCTAAAATAATAAATTTTATGTTTTCAGGCAAACTCGACATGGCAGTGATCACATCCTCAACACCATTCTTTTCTACTAGACGCGATGTCGTAATAAGCACGACGCCGTCGTGAGGCTTTGGAGCCGTGCCGGCAAAAAGCGAAATGTCCACGCCGTTCGGAATGACGGCAACAGGGCACGTCGCTCCCATATCTTTTGCAAAGCCGGCAAGATAGTTTGAAATAGCCTGAATGCTGTCGGCCCGGGTAAAAATGCGCTTGAAAAGCGGGTAAACGAAACGGACCTGGCGCTTGATATACGGAATCGGGTCGCCCTCCTGCAACGTCAAAATGAACGGCACATCCTTAAAATGATGCTTGAAAAACATGGCGGCAAAACCCGAGTAGCTGGCCATAATGCTCCAAGTTGCATCATAACGGTTCTTCCGGTGCAGATTTCGGGCTTTGATGAAAGCCTGGAATGGGAAAAATAATTTTGAAAGCTTGTTTCCGGCACCAATCCTATACACAGTCACGTTGCCTATTTTTTCAACCGGTTTCTGTTTACTATCGAGATTGAGCGTGATCATATCAAACTCAAAGTCGGCCTCGCCGGCTGAAGCCTTTGGCGTAAGCCGGCCGGTAATTTCTTTGACTGCGATTTCCGCCCCGCCGACAAAAGGATGGTAGGCCGTAGAAAAAATCAGGATGCGTTTCATGGGGATTATTTATCCGATTCGAGAATCCGGCGCAACACGTCTTCCGGCACTTCTTTCTGCTCCTGCTGCATTTTCGGAACTTCCGCTTTTGGCGCAGAAGGTTGCTGCTCCCCCTTTGAAGGGGGTGCCTGAAAGGCGGGGGATGTTGTTGCCTTCGGCCGCTCTTCTTTTACCGGTTCTGATTTTTTTTCTTCTTTTTTTATTTCTGGCTTAGGCGCCGGATTCTGGCCGAACTGCGCTTCCTTGAGAACCGAAGCGAGCGCATCGCGGAGCGCGTTCATGTTCTGCGGCTGCGGGCCTTTTTCCCTCTTGAGCTGCTGCTTGCGCTTTTCTTCGGCGTCCTTACTTTGATTGTAGTTGGCGGTAATAGCGCCGCGAAGCTCGCGTTCCTGAGTGTCGCGAAGAGCGGCACGCAGGCTTTCTTTCATGTCTTCCGGCGCCTTATCCTGAGGAAGATTTCCCCTCTTTGGAAGAGACGCGTCCGAAGGGCGGGGCGTTTGCGTCGTAGTCGGGTTTGGGCGAGGAGCAGCGACAGGCGCAGGTGCCGGACGGGAAACAGCTGAAGCCTGCGGCAAACCCTGCGGTTTCTTGGCGGCAGATGAAGGGCTGGCGATGCGGCCCGACTCGTGCCACTCTTTGATTCCCTGCTCAACGGAAGGACGCGGCCGGGCGAATGTTTCCCGGGAATGCTTTATGATGTCTTCTTTGAATGTGATCAGAGGCTTTTCGATCGGCGGCAGCGTTGAGGCAGAAAACGGCTGGGAAGTTACGCCGTCGATCATGAGCTTGAGATAGATCTGGACAAAGCCCAGGTTCACCAGGTCTTCCTGGGTGAACGTCGGCATGAATTCTTTTTCGAGCACTTCGGCGTCGAACGCGCCGACGCGGAACGTGATCATGCTGCCGACGTTGCCGAACACCGCGGCCCGGACCTCGTCGCTCATCTGCTCGATATACTGGTGGGCGACCGTAAGCGCAAGCTTGTATTTTCGGGCTTCGGAAAGAATGTCGGCAAACGACTCGTTGGCGAACGACTGGAACTCGTCCACATAGAGATAGAACGGCGGCAGGCGCTTCAAAAGCCCCGGCGAAGCGTCGGCACGACTCATGGCACCGAGGTAGATCTTGGTGATGAGCATCGAGCCCAGGAGGTTCGCATTCGCCTCGCCGACCCGGCCTTTGGAAAGGTTGACGATGAGGATCTTCTTCTCGTCCATTATTTTGCGCAGGTCGAACGTAGACTTCGGCTGGCCGATGATATTGCGGATGACGGGGTTGGAAATGAATTGGCCGATTTTGTTCTGGATGGCCGCGCCGGCTTCCTGCATGTATTTTTCGCCGTATTTGGCAAATTCGTCCGTCCAGAATGACTTGACCGAAGTATCCGAAACATTTGCCACGACTTTGTTGCGGTAGTCTTTGTCGGAGAGCATTCTGTTGACTCCGATGAGCGTCGAGTCCGGATATTCAAGAAGCGCAAGCAGAATATTGTTCAGAATATATTCCATGCGGGCGCTCCAGGCATCGACCCAGATTTTCTTGAACGTGCTCATTAGGCCGTTGGCGACCAAGTGGCGTTTTTCGTGACCGACGTCTTCCATGACGTTGAACGAAACGGGAAAATCGAGATCGAACGGCGCAAAATAAAGCACGTCCTTGATGCGCTCCTGGGGAACGTAGTCGAGAAGCAGCTCGGCGGTCTTGCCGTGCGGGTCGATAAAGGCCATGCCTTCGCCGTTCTTGATGTCCTGGATCGCCATATTTTCCAGAGTCGTCGACTTGCCCATACCGGTCTTGCCGATGATATACATGTGCCGCGAGCGATCCTCGGCTTTGATGCCGAACGGTACGCGCTTGTTCCGCGCATCCGTTTCGGCGAAATAGGTTATGCGGTTCTCGTCCATAGTACTTTTATATAGTATATCATGCTCGCTAAAAAATAATATAAAAAAGAGCCCTAGTACCACACGAGTGGTACTAGGGCTCAGGAATGTTACTTGACTTCAGTGAAGCCGAAGAAGGCAAAGTCGACGCTCCAGTAGCTCTCGAACTCGTCGAGGAAGAACTCGAAGTCGCCACCAGGGAGGGCGCAGACGCCCGGCACCCTGCGGTAGCCGCCGACATCTTTCCAAAGCCGGTCCGGTTCATCGAAGGAAGCGCACCGCCCGCCTTCTTTCGGCAGCTGGTCGCGCTTCTGTTCGAAGACGAGACTTGCGCCTTGTGCGCCGACATAGACCGCGTTCTGCGTGGCGAGAAACGCCATGCGCTCCTTCGAAGTGGTGGACCCGCAGACAACTTGCTTGAACGCGCGAGCGCGGAGCTTGTCGCCGGGCTTGAGGATGCGGCTCGGGTTTGGGAAGTTGGCGTCGGTGATCGCGTCGTCATAGTAATAGAACTTTTTGCGGTTCTGCTTACTAAACTTCTCGAGCGCCGTCGCATGATCGTAATCGTCGGGCACTGTGATAATGCCGAGGTCCACGAGCAAGGCGAACTTCTCGATCGGTTCCGCAGGAGCTGTGGGCTCCGGCTTCTTGGTGTCGCCGAACCGCGCTTCTCGAGCGTCAAAGGTGAGGTTGTTGAACCGCTCCCATTGATCAAGGGTCATCTGACCGCTTCGCACCTTTTGCAAGGTGTCGATTTGCAAACCAGCCAATTTGACCGCATCTGCGTCAATGATAGTCTTCATCGTTTGTCCTTTCGTGACAATGAACATCCGGAAACTGCCGGATTCAGATGCAAGAACATCTTGCTTTTACTAGGAAAAATAATAGCATTGATATAAAATATTCGTCAATTTTTTTTCATTTAGTCACCTGGTCGCTAAATGAAAAACCGGCAGCACATCCTTGTGCTGCCGGTTGAGAACCTATTTGCCATGCTTGCGCACGGCTGCCGTGTTGACGAGCCTAACGTCCACTTTTGACGAGCTAGTATGAGGACCCAACTCCCCTTTCAAACAAAGCTCGTCGACTTGAAGGAGTGCCTTCCGCCAAGCCTCTGGGGAATTTGAAGCCTGCTGTTGAATGACCCTGCTGCGCTCAATCGAAAAAAAGAATTCGATGCCTTGTTGAGAAGGATGTTCCATACAGCCTCCAAAAAGTATAAAGAAACAAAAGAATCAGGCTCAAGTATATACCCTTCTTTAATTATTGTTAAGCGCGCGATGGTGTACCAAAAGGATGCTTAGAATTCGGATGAGCCGTTAGTTTCCACGTAGACTTCGGTGACGACTTCCCTGCGTTCGGTAACCATAGGCGATCGGCGACGGACATGCCCTATCGCAGCGATGATGATGAGAATACCGCCGAATATGACATAAAAAATAGTTTTCCAGCTCGATGGAAAGCCTAGGAACGGCATGATGAAAACCAGGATTCCGATAAGGAGGACAATTTTGTTTCGTGACATCTATGCAGTATACCTAATTATGCTTCCGTGCGCCACGAGGCTTTTTCCATAGATTCTTGAAGAACAGCAGAATGAGCACGATGGAACCCGCGATAAGCATGAGAATAATGCCGTGCCGGACGGATTCGGCTACATGTATCATCGTGTCGATCTGGTTGCTGAAATGATAGCCGAGGAAAATGATGAACGGAATATAGATCGCAGCCGAGAGCGCGGTGGCTGATACGAATATATCGGCAGGCACTTTGAGAAGCCCGGAAACAAGCGGGTTGAGAAACCGCATGCCGACGAGGAAGCGGGAAAGGAAAACGGTCTTGCCCGGATTCTTCTTCATGTGCCGCATATACCAGCCGACATGGGTTTTTTCGGCTTTCGAATGGTACTTTTCCGTAAAGCGGCTGCCGTGGCCGCTTAAGTAATAGATCAGGCTGTCGCCCGACACAGCTCCGAAAATGCAGACAAGAACGACGACCGGCAGACTGATGATGCCCTGGGCTGCAAGGTAGCCGGCCAGGAGCAGGACTATTTCTTCGGGGATGGGAATGGCATACCCGCTAAACGCTACCGCCAGGAAAAAGCCGAGGTATGAAAGATGTTCGGCGTATGCCAATGCATTCGCCATGGTGTGGTAATGGTGATGCATCATGCGATGAGTTTTTCCCCGACTTTGTAGATGTCTCCGGCACCCATGGTGATAAGCACATCCTTGTCGGAAGACAATTCTTTTTTAAGATGAAGTTCGATTTCGTCAAAACTCTGGAAAGCAATAGCCATGCCGCCGTTTTTCACTATCTCAAGCGCCAGCATATCGGAAGAAATAGTCGCGTCAAACGGTTCGCGGGCCGGGTAGATGGGCGCCAGGATCACCTGATCGACATCATGGAACGCATTTGCGAATTGCTTGAAATGCTCTTTGGTCCGGCTGAAAAGATGCGGCTGGAAAACGACCGTGATCCGCCTGTCGGCAAACATGCTGCGAGCGCCGCGCAATGTCGCGATGATCTCGGTCGGATGATGGCCGTAATCATCGTACACAAGCGCTCCGGTCTTTGTTTTCCCTTTATATTCAAACCTGCGCCATGTGCCATTGAACCCTTCGAGTGATTTCTCGGCTTTTTTGCGGGGAATATCGAGAATGTCGGCAACAGCAAGTACGGCAGCGGCATTGGAAAGGTTGTGGTCGCCGGGCATTTTGAGCGCCAGATTCTGGTTGGCAAAAAGTTCGTAGTCGACAACCGCGCATTTTGCGTGCTTGGCCACGTCTTCTATATGCGGCTGTTCGCGGTCGCAGACCAGGAACCCATCAGCGGGGATTTTCCGGACCATTTCAATAAATGCCGATTTGATATCCTCGATATCCTTATAATAATCGAGATGGTCGTCGTCGATATTGGTAATCACCAATATTTTCGGAGACAGGTTTAAAAAAGAGCGCTTGTATTCGCAGGCTTCCGCGACAAGATATTTGCCTTTGCCTGCGACAAAATTGCTTTGTGAATCCTTCAGAAAGCTTCCCACCACGACCGTCGGTCCGAGCTTCGCGTCGATAAGCACTTTCGCGATCATCGCGGTCGTCGTCGTTTTGCCGTGCGCGCCGGAAACCGCGATCGTATATTTCTTTTCTGAAACCGCTCCGAGCGCTTCGGGGTACGAAAGCATGCTGATCCCGAGCTCTTTTGCCTTCACAAACTCCGGATTATCTTCGGGAATTGCTACCGTATAAATGACGAGATCGGTTCCCTTCTCTACATTTTCGGCATTCTGTCCGATTGAGATTTTTGCGCCGAGTTTTTCAAGCTCATGCGTGACCATGGAAGCATCCCGGTCGGAACCGCTTACTTTTTTCCCTTCGAGCATCATCATCCGGGCGATAGCCGAAATGCCGATCCCGCCGATGCCGATAAAATGCACTTTTTTAAATTGTGAAAAGTCGGAGGACATACTCCCACAG
>JARIGY010000087.1 GCA_029288535.1 Candidatus Tayloriibacteriota bacterium
TGGCCTTTGAGTATGTCTTGCAAACCTTCCCATTCGATAAGGAAAAGATCTTTGACCTCCACCTCAACGTGCCGTCGATGACCGCCAAGGAAGCCTTCATCAATCGTTACATGCGCCGCATGACCGAAGACACGCTCGACATCGAAACGATCGAAGGCAAAAAGGATTTCATCCGCAATCTCGTTGCGACAAATATCGTGATGGAAGGCATCTGGTTCTATTCGGGCTTCATGGTGGCGCTTTCTTTCCGCCAGCGCAATCAGCTTCGCAACTTCGGCTCGATGATCAACTGGGTTATTCGCGATGAATCCTTGCACTTGAAGTTCGGCATAAACCTGGTCCACAATATCCTCGAGGAGAATCCCGACCTGCTGACCGAGGAATTCGCCGCCGAGATCCACGGCATCATCATCGAGGGCGTCAATCTCGAAACCAATTACAACAAGGATCTTTTTCCAAACGGCATCCTGGGCTTGAATGCCGACTATGTAAACCAGTACGTGCAGTATGTCGCCGACCGCCGCATGGAAGAGCTCGGTTTGCAGAAGCACTACAATGCCACCAACCCGGCAAAATGGATGGCTACTTCGACCGATGTGTTCGAACTCGTCAACTTCTTCGAAGCGCAGAACACGAGCTACGAAGTCGACGGCCATGCCAGCGGCAAAAAGAAAGAGAAAGCGGCAGAGTAGGCTATAGACGAAACTTTTGTTTCGTGGTAGGATGCGGCTTCGTATGACTTTCTTGAAGAAAACACTATTCTTTCTTCTGATGCCAATCTACCTGCCGCTGTCGCTGTTCGTCAACACGACGTACAATTGGTGGGCAAAAAAGAAGGAGGAAGACAAATTGATTTTTTTCATTCTGGCGCCCATCTATGTGCCATGCTCGCTATTTTTATTGTGGTCGTTTGGCTGGTGGGCAAAATTGAGCGAATAAGCGCTATACATGCTAAGCTATATCTCTATGGCACAACTACTAGACGGCAAAGCGGTCCGCGATGTCCTTTCGGCAGAGCTTTCCGCGAAAATAAAAACCCTCAAAAGCGCGCCAACGCTCGTAATTATCCAGGTGGGCGATCGGCCTGACTCGACTTCGTATATAAACCAGAAGAAGCTTCTTGCTAAAAAAATCGGCGCAAAAGTAATGCATAAACACTATGCCGATAGTGTTGCACAAGCTGAAATTTTAAAAGATATTCAGGATTTCAATATAAATGATAGCGTTCATGGCATCATCATCCAGCTGCCACTGCCGGAAAGTCTTGATAAGGGTGCGCTCATAGAAACTGTCGCTCCCGGAAAAGACGTTGACGGCCTGACTGCTGCCAATGCGAAGTTTCTGCTCGAGAGCAATGCACGGGGGATCATGCCGGCAACGACGCGGGGTATCATTTCTCTTCTGGAATATTACAAAATCTCTATTGCTGGCAGGCGCGTTACAGTCGTCGGCCGTTCAAGTCTGGTAGGCAAGCCGACAGCAATCGCTCTCCTCAATCGAAACGCCACGGTCACTATCGCTCACAGCAAAACAGCAGATCTTAAAACTGTTTGTAAAGAAGCCGAGATCCTTATTGTGGCTATGGGCAAGGCTAAGTTTATTACTGCCGATTTTGTTTCTCCCGGCCAGACTGTCATCGACGTGGGTATCAATGCGCTCGATGGTAAAATGGTCGGCGATGTGGACTTCGCAGGTGTGCAGTCGATTGTTGCTGCCATAAGCCCGGTGCCGGGCGGCGTCGGACCGATGACTGTCGTGTCGCTTTTCCAGAATCTTGTCGACGCGTACCTTTCCAGCCTTTCCAAATAGGGTCGGCTCACGTATACTGTACCTGTAACCAAACAAACTCATTTGCGTCAGATATACTGATGCTCCAACCATGGACACCCTTATTCACGCGGATATTTTCTTCTTTATCAGCACCGTAGCGCTTGTTCTTGTTTCGATCGGCATCATCATCGCCCTCGTCTACCTTATCCGGATCCTCCGCAATGTGACCGAAGTTTCGGACAAGGTCAAAGAGGAGAGCGGCGAGATCATCGATGACCTGAAGAGCCTGCGGG
>JARIGY010000043.1 GCA_029288535.1 Candidatus Tayloriibacteriota bacterium
GTGGTATTGAGGTGGAAAACATCCGCTTCCAATACTTAGGGAACATTCAGCAATACGCCCCACGTCATTATGTCCACGTCGGACTTTTTGCGGATTGGAAGTCGGGTGAACCTCAAGTGCTTGAGCCTGACAAGCTCGAACACTGGGGCTGGTATGATCTCGATAACCTTCCGCATCCTTTGTTTGCTACGGTCAACAAAGCGATCGAGGCATATAAGACAGGGAAGAACTTCTGGGATGCAGAATAACCGTCGCTTCTTCACTTCGAGCCGTCCGCACCCGGGCGGCTCTTTTTATTGGGGAATAGGGTCAGGAGCTATTTCATTATAAAAAATGCTTGTTGCGAAAAGCGAAGCCGGAGCCGGAGCCGGATTTGACATAGCGCTCAAAAAGCAAAGCTTTATTCTTATTCGAAAAAACGCAATACCATTTCAGTGTGAATGGCTTTTTCGAACTTGAATATTTTGATGTGCCGCTATTGTGATCCAATAGCCTCTGCTTTAGATTTTCAGTTATGCCAGTGTAGTAGCTTGCGTCTTTTAAACTTTGTAAAATATAAACGTAAAACATTTTTATAGTATTGCAAATCACAGATAAAATAATCATAAAGTTGCCCTTCTTCGCCGAAGCTACGAAGGACCACTACTTCGCAATAAGTAAACAAAAAACACCTATCGTAGGTGTTTTTTGTGCCTGCACTTCGAAGCTTGAGCGAAGCGAAAGCGAAGTAGTGGAGATGGCGGGAATCGAACCCGCGTGCAAGAGATGTTCTTAGGTGAGTCTACAAAGCATAGGGTATCTATTTCCGCCGAAGCGGATTTAGGCAAAAAGGGTACTAGATAAGCAGAAATCCCAAATCGCCGAGCACCTGTGTTTCGAACTAAGGATCGGTACCGGTCCAAAATCTAGCCCAACGGATGAACCACATACTCGAACCTGTTAGGCGATAGCCCGAGCAGTGTTTTGCGACGTCAGCTTAAGCTGGAACGTAGGCAAAAGCAAAGTCCTTCATTGCAAAGAATGGAGAGACGTTTGCGCGTGCAGTTTTGGTTGCACTTGGGTTTTGTGGCAGATTAAGGAGTTACCACAGCTCCGCTTTGCACACATAAGAGACGAGGTCCTGTCTAGGCCGATCATCCCCAAAGTTGCTATGAATTTTCAACGATCCGTATATTCTCTGCGAATGTCCCGTTCGACATCGCGCTTTTTGATGGTCTCGCGCTTGTCGAACTGCTTTTTGCCGCGGACCGAAGCTATTTCGATCTTCACGTGACGGCCTTTATTATACACCGAAATCGGCACTATCGTCAAACCTTTCTCTATGCCGGCGAGCGCGTTCAATTCTTTCTTGGTGAGCAGGAGCTTGCGCTGGCGCAACGGGTCGTAGGAAGCCTGGTTGTTGACCTGGTAAGGGGGGATGAACATGCCGATGAGGAAGGCTTCGCCGCCGCGCACCGTGACATATGCTCCGTCGAGCGCGCCCTGGCCTTTACGCAGGCTTTTCACTTCCGGCCCGGTGAGCTTGAGGCCGGCTTCAAAACGCTCGAGTATCTCGTAGTTGAAGGAGGCTTTGCGGTTGTGAATGAGGACTGGCATATCTATATATAGTCTATTGTAGCAATCTACCACATCTTTGATAAGTAGCTACGGTTGTGGTAGTCTTTTTTTCAGACAAGTTTGAAAAAAAGAAAGGAGACATATGGACAGGCTCATCTGGAAATGTTGCGCTGTCATTGTAGTCATTTTTGCCGTATTTGCTCTGGTTGTGTGCGGTCTGTGTTTGTTGGTGCTCGCGTTTAAGCTTGTGATCAAGCCGTGCATCGATTTCTGGTCTCGTTTCTATGGAGCTACGCAGTGTCCAAAATGTGGGGGAATGTCATTTAAAGAAACGACATTCAGCGAACAGTGTCGGAAATGGAAAGGCTGGTATTACCAGACATACGGCTTGCGGCGCTGCAGTATATGCAATCATAAGAAGTATTTCAGGAAGAAGCCTGTTCGAAGGAAGCCGGTAGGGTACAAATGAGTTCGCTGTAGTATGCAGCGAACTCATTTTTTGTTATATCTACCCACCTCATCCGTCTGGATTCATATCTGGCAAAGACGGAAAAATGATGTATACTGAATTTATCTATGGAAGGAAATAACAACGAAAATAACCCATTATCAGGGCCGCGAACGCCGAGAGGACAGCGTCCACCGGGCGGCGGCCAATTTATCAAAACGTTTTTAACCGTCGTATTCAGCATTTTGCTGGTGGTTTTCCTGTTCTCGATCATTGCCCAGAACCAATCCAAAAAAGAAACCATTTCGCTTTCGCAGCTTGCAACCGATGTGTCTGCCGGCAAGGTCACCGAGGTCGACATAAACGGCGATGATCTTGAGATCCATTACGATACTCAGAACGCTCTCGTAAAGACGGCGATGAAGGAAGAGGGAACGCCGCTTACGCAGACCCTGGTCAACTACGGCGTCAAACCCGACCAGCTCAACCATGTCAATATCACGGTCAAGAATCAAAGCGGGTTTACGTTTTTCGTGCTCAATCTTCTGCCGTACATCCTGCCGCTTATCGTCGTGGTAATTGTTTTTTGGCTTATCACCAGGCAGGTGAAAGGGGCGGGTATGCAGGCGTTCACCTTCGGCCAATCAAAGGCGCGCATCACCCTGCCGGAAGACAAGAAGCAGCGCGTAACCTTTAAAGATGTGGCCGGCGCAAAAGAAGCCAAGGAAGAACTTTCCGAGATCGTCGATTTTTTGAAAAACCCCCGCAAGTTTCTCGACATCGGCGCCCGCATCCCCAAAGGCATTCTCCTGATGGGAGCGCCCGGTACCGGCAAAACATTGCTCGCCCGAGCAGCTGTCTCTTATACACATCTCCGAGCCCACGAGACGCCGCACTCTA
>JARIGY010000046.1 GCA_029288535.1 Candidatus Tayloriibacteriota bacterium
AATGCGCTATAGTTGAAGCGCTATCTACTATAGGCTGCGGCCTTGGATGAGGCGAACGATGAAGATGATGATGGCGATTACGAGCAGGAGATTGATGAACCCGCCGGCGATGTGGCCGAGAAGTCCCAAAGCCCACAAAACGACCAGGATGATTGCAATAGTTGTAAGCATAGGCGATATGAATAGATTAATAATGGTACAGACGCTAGTATACCACATCTCTTACACTGCTGTGCTCGATGGGATTATGTGAGTTGGTATACTACCCGGGTGAAACAGGAAAAAGCAGCGCCCATTTTCGCCTATGTCGATGTAGAAACGACGGGTTCGAGCCCGACGTACGACCGGGTTATCGAGCTTGCCATCATCAAAACCCAAAATGGCAGGATACTTGAAACACTGAATACGGTGCTGGACCCGGAGACGCATGTGCCGCCTTCCATCCACGTGCTGACCGGCATTTCCGAAGCGGAAATAGAACGTGCGCCGACATTTGTCTCTCTCGCAAACCGGGCAGCCGAAATGCTGCAAGGCGCTGTTTTCGTCGCCCACAATGCGCGGTTCGATTATGCGTTCATCAAAAATGAATTCGACCGGGCGGGAATAGCGTTTCAGGCAAAGTGCCTGTGCACGGTGAAGCTCTCCCGAAAACTTTTTCTCAAATATAAAAAGCACGACCTATCAAGCATTATCGAACGGTTTGATTTCAGATGCGAAAACAGGCACAGGGCGATGTCGGATGCGGAAGTGCTGGTTGATTTCATAAAACTCTGCGAGAAAAAGTTTGGTCTGGAAAAATGCGAAGAAGCGTATCGGGTGATCATGAAGCGGAACGCGCTGCCGGTCGGCCTGACCCATGCGCACATCGACGCCTTGCCGGAAACCGCCGGGGTGTATCTTTTTTACGGAGCTGACGGTGACATTCTCTATATAGGGAAAAGCATCAACATCCGCGGCCGGGTGCTTTCCCATTTTGCCGACGACCACCGGAGCGGCAAGGAAATGCGTATGTCGCAGGAGATCGCCGATATTGAAACGATCACGACTTCCGGCGAGCTTTCGGCGTTGCTGCTAGAATCGCATCTCATCAAGCAAAAGCAGCCGGTCTACAACAGGCTTTCGAGGTATTCCAAAGAGCTGACTATCCTGAAAGAAAATTTCAATGAAGCCGGATACATAGAAGCCAAACTCGAGCGCACGTCCGATTTCAAGTCGCTCGTACCGGACACTATTCTGGGGATTTTCAGAAGCCAGATGCAGGCAAAAAAGATCTTGAATGAATATGCAAAAGAGCAAGGGCTTTGCCCGGTATTGCTTGGTTTGGAAAAGAGTCAGAAAAATCCGACAGATAATGCCCGCGGCTGCTTTTTCTCTCAGATCGGCATTTGCAAAGGAGCGTGTATCGGGAAAGAAAGTCCTGAGAGTTACAACGCCCGGGTTCACTCGGCTTTCAGTGCGCGCCGGGTAAAAACCTGGCCGTTCAAAGGCGCGGTTATGATCACGGAAAAGAAAAACGAGCATGAAGGCACGCTGTTCGTGGTCGATGATTGGCGCTTGGCTTCAAGCATTTCCTACGACGAAGCCGGCAGGCGCGAGTTCCTGCCACCTAGCTTCTCGTTCGACCATGATGCGTACAAGATCCTGGCTCGCCATATTGCCACCAAAAAGAAGAGGATCAGGGCTATAAATAAGGCTGAATTGAGCCAACTGCTTACTCCCGATGAGCAAGGCTAAATGCTTGACTTTTAGGGTGAGTGTGATATAATTTTGTTTATTGAGTTCTTTGAATCAACAAACAATTTTTTCGGCAAAAAGCCGAGGAAGAAGGATGAAATGACTGTCCAGAATATCTTGAAAATCGACCGCTCCAAGCCATTGGACCTGATGACATTCGTTGGTGAAGGTTGGAGTATTTGGAAAGGTCTGGCAGACAGCGATGGCCTCTCGGGTGACGAAGACCAAGACAACCGCAGCCTCGCTCTCACCGAGATCGATATTTCGAAGATTGAGCTCGAAACCACGCTCAAACGTGGTGAGAGCTCAATCAACGGCGAGCAGAAGCAGAAGCGTCTCAAGGACGACGGTCGTATCCGGCTTGATGCCAAGGTCTTCCAGACTTTCTGGGAAGATCAAAGCAAAATCCCGGAAGCTTGGAAGAAGCGTGTGAATGGCAACATCCAATATATTTGTTTCGATGGAACCATTCTGCGTATCCCGGGCGGCGACCGCAGCGTCCTGTACTTGTGCTGGGGCGGCGGCTCGTGGAGCTGGGACGTCGGTTGGCTCGACGTCGGGTTCAGTGCCCGCGGTCCGTCTGCTCTTCTCGCCAAGTAGTCCTTTGTTTTTGGAAAAAGGTTTTCTCAAAACCTGCTCGAGAATGATTTATCATTCTCCCTGCTCTCGAGATGTGTGTCTCGACTGATGAGCTCAAAAGAGTGAAAGGAAAAAATAAAATAAAAAATATATGGATCACTCAAAATACATCAATCACAAAGAGCTAGCCAAAAAACTTCAAAGCGAAATTGACGGGATTTTGACGAACGTGGCGGACGACAAGAAGCTCTACGCCGAGTTCCGCGAACATGAAATTTTCGATATCCAGAATGGCGACGCGCACGAAATTGTCCGCCATACTCTCGACGAACGGATCATGCTCGGCCGCACTTCTTCCCGCGCCGCGGCGATGGACCGCATCGAACGCACATCGACCTCTGCTGTCAATAAAATAACCGCGGCTGGCAGGCTCTTCCATTATCTTTTCAAGCCGCTCGAATATTAAGTAGCTGTTTATTTTTTGGTTTTACACTTCCCCAATCGGGAACAGAGGTATACAATACAACATTAAATTCAAATATTTTTTATGGAAGTTTCCCACAAGCACAAAAAAGCCGCGCTATCGATCCTCATTCTCGGCGCGCTCGGCGTCGTGTACGGCGACATCGGCACGTCGCCGCTCTATGCGATCAATGAAATGTTCTTCGGCCACGGCAGAGTGCCCTTGACCACGATGAACATCCTCGGCTCCATAAGCCTGGTGCTGTGGGTTCTGACTTTGGTTGTAACGTTCAAATATATCGTTTTTGTTTTATTGGCGAATCACGAAGGAGAGGGCGGCGTTTTTGCGTTGCTTGGATTATTGTCGGGGTTGAAAAAGACGATCGCGATCGGCGTCCTTATCGCGCTTCTCGTGCTGGCTGCTGGGCTTCTGTTCGGCGACGGGCTTATCACGCCCGCCATTTCGATTCTTTCGGCCATAGAAGGGCTTTCGGTCGCGACGAGCGTATTCAACCCGTACATCATCCCCATAACGCTCGGCGTGCTGGTGCTGCTTTTTTCATTTCAATATAAAGGCACAAAGCAGATCGGGATCATTTTCGGCCCGATCATGGTCCTCTGGTTTGCGACTATCGCAGTGCTCGGATTGCATCAGATCATCATTCATCCGTATATTCTGAGCGCTCTCAACCCGTTGTACGCGCTCCGGCTTATCCGCACGCTCGGCTTTACCGGCACGCTTTTGGTTTTCGGCGCGGTTGTTCTTGCTGTGACAGGAGGAGAAGCGCTCTATGCCGACCTGGGCCACTTCGGCCTGCAGCCTATCCGTTTCAGCTGGCTTGCAGTCGTCTTTCCTGCGCTTATTTTGAATTATATGGGACAGGGAGCGTTTCTCCTCGGCGTGCCCGCAGGCTTCCATGGCAATGTTTTTTACAGCCTGGTTCCCGGCGCGTTGATTTATCCGATGGTGATCCTCGCTACCTTCGCGACCATTATTGCCAGCCAAGCTCTCATTTCGGGAGCTTTTTCGTTGACCGCCCAGGCTATCTCGCTCAACTTTTTGCCGCGATTCAAGATAAGCCACACCAATACCCATCAGGGCGGACAGATTTACGTCGCGACTATCAACTGGATCTTATTCATGGGGTCTGCCAGTCTGGTTCTGATATTCAGATCAAGTACCGGCTTGGCCTCGGCGTACGGCCTTGCAGTGTCGGGAGTCATGCTCGCCACATCGCTTGCCATGATGCCGATCGCGGCGGAACACTGGAAGTGGGGCTGGCTGCGGAGCTCGCTTCTTTTCGGCGCTTTTGCCGCGGTGGATTTCGTATTCCTTTTTTCAAACAGCCTGAAATTCTTCGAAGGCGGATATGTGCCGGTCGTTATCGGCCTCTGCGTATTCTCTGTCATGATGACCTGGAACTGGGGCAAGACGATCATCTCTTCCGCCTATGATTCGTATGCCGAAAAAAGAAAGATGTCGGATTTGGTTTCCCTGAAAAATAAATTAACCGAAAACCACGGCATCATCCGCGATGAGCAGGGCATGTTCGCGGAAGTGGACCGTGTCGTGGTTTTTCTCATCAACAAGCCGATCACTTCTCAGGAAGACCGCGTGCCGGTTGTTGTGAGGTCGTATATGACTCATCACGGCGCCATTCCGCGCTACACCATACTGCTCCGGGTGACCAAGGAAAAAACTTCGCACGTCACATCGGGCCGCTACGCGATCAACGATTTTGGAAACAATATCATTTCAGTCCAGGCCCGCTTCGGTTTCATGGAGGATGTGCGCATCCACGATATCGTGGCGAATCTCCAGAACCATATCAGTGTTCCCGGCCTCGCAAATAGCAATTATTCCGTCATCACCGGCGGCGAAGAGCTGAAGATCGATCTTGCGCATTGCTGGTTCGGCCGCCGCGTGGCAACCCGCTTTTTCCGCCGGCTTCAGCGGCTTGCAACGCCGACATACAGGTATTTCGGCCTCAAGGCGAATGAAAGCCTTTTAACTACGACAGTCCATATCAAAGTTTCGGATGCAGGAGGAAAAGTCATCATGCCCGAGCTTGCTCTGGGAGTTTCTACCCAAGGATAGAGTGGGCGAGTCCGTACTCGACAGCTTCTGTCGGAGTCAGGACGGTATTGTAGGCCATCAAGTTGAGGGCTTTTTGCACGGTCAGCTTTCCGTTCGAATTGTCGGCAATGACCGAAGCATACTGGAAGTCTTTCAATTTATCTTCCTTCACTATCGATTCCATTTCGGGAGTGGTGAAGCGCTTTTGCGTGTCGAAAACGCGTCCGGCTAAATGGAGAAGCAGGGTGGTGTTTGGGGTGATATAGCGCTCGGTACCGGTCAGGAAAACGATGATGCCGCTTGAATCGACATCGCCGGAACCTATCGTGCACAAGTTGGGCTTGTACACCGACCGCATCGTGTCGTAGAAGCTCATGCCGATGCCGGTAGGGCCGCCGTGCGAAGTGACGATGAGATTGATGGGTTCGATCGGGTTGTCGAGGAGCATGTTCTGGATTTTGTCGCTCATATCGCCGAGTGTTCCGCCGTTGACTCCGCCGATCCATTGAAGGGTCCGTTTAATATTGAAGACAGGGGTCAGAACCGGGTTTTCCGACTCGTAGATGACTTTTTGAATTGTTGGCATATAGGATCAATTGTATATGCGATGGATAATGCTTGCAAACACGGCAGTAAAAAGTTCTTATCTACAGGGCTTGTATTACATCTTTGCCTACTCTGTAGTAAAATCAGGTGATATGGATCAAAAGAACGCTCCGGCTCCGTCGCTATTTTCCCGGGGAGGTTTTTATACCGGACTTATCAGGAATATAGAAGAGACGCCGAAGCTGTACGCGGAGTTGGCCCGCAAGGTCCGCGCCACCAAGTATCTGACTCACGAAGTCGAATGGGTGTTCGACAACTTCTACATCATCCAGAGCGTCATCACTGACATCGGCAAAGGGGTGAGTAAGAGGGATTTCAAAAAACTTCCGCATATCCAGAAAGGCGGCACGAATATTCCCCGGATTTATTCCATCCTTTCCGAATTCGTTTCCGGCTTCAAGCAGAATCTCGATACGGAAAATCTCCGCGCGTTCATCGCTTCGTACCAGCAACAGGCTCCGCTTTCGCTGGCCGAACTTCAGATCATTCCGGCGTTTCTAAAGATCATCCTAGCCGAAGAAATCAGGCAGTCCATCCTGGAGCTCATCGCTTCGCTCGATGAATTTGCCGAAGCGGAGTTCTGGTATGCAAGGATCAAGAAAACGATCCGGCATGAGACAGCGCCCGATTTCTCAAGAACCATTGCGCAGCTTTCGGCCGCGTATGCTGTCGTTCCCGTTTCCGTCAGTTTTCACTTATTCGAGCGCCTCGTGGAGGAAGGTTCGTCCGTACGGCCGCTTATAAAGTGGCTTCGCAATAATCTTTTGAAGCAGGGCGTCAAAGCCGAAGATCTCGGCGAACGCGAAAGCCGTAACCGGAACAGGCTGGCGGAAAATATTCTCAATACGATCAACGGCCTGCGCTGGATAGATCAGACCCGCTGGAATGCTTTTATCGGCGATGTAAATCCGGTCGACAAGATTCTCGATAACGACCCTGCCGGGGCTTATTCGCTCATGAATATTTCCAGCCGCGAGGCGTGCAGGAATATCGTCAAAGAGCTTGCAGATAAAAACAGCATCCGGGAAGTCGACATCGCCCAGGCTGTTTTGCAATTGGCCGAGCAAAATGCCGATCAGGCTATTCTCAATCATGTCGGATACTACCTGCTTGACGACGGCATCCGGCAATTGGAAATGAAATTGGGTCTGCGCCCAAGTATAGGCAGGAGGTTCCAGAATCTCGTACTTCACAATAGGACCGCGCTGTATCTTGGGTCTATGGCTGTAGTGAGCATTGCCTGCGGATATGCATATGTTTCGCTTTTCTCCGGACTGCTTCATCCGGTCGTCGCGCTCGTCCTGCTTCTTTTGGCGATCTTCATCAGCAGCGACATTGCAGTGGCGCTCGTCAATACTGTCGTCATGCGCTTTGTGCGGATCCGCACCATATCGCGCCTCAACTTTTCTCAGGGTGTGCCTGAAGCGGCCGCGACGTTCGTGGTCGTGCCTTCGATGTTCCGCACCATTGAGTCCGGCGAAGAGCTCGTGCAAAGGCTCGAAGCACATTATCTGGCCAATAGGGACGCGCGCATTTTCTTTGCCCTGCTCATGGATTTCAAAGATGCTTCCGCCGAACATCTGCCTGCAGACAATGCGCTTGTCCTGCATGTCCAGCAGGGGATTGAGAGACTCAATGCCAAATATTCGACCGGCATAAACCTTTTCCATATTCTCCACCGCAAGCGCATTTTCAACGCCCACGAAAACGTCTTCATGGGCTGGGAGCGCAAGCGCGGCAAGCTCCGCGAATTCAACGAACTGCTCCGCGGCAGCGAGAAGACTTCCTACTGCGCCGATTTCGATCTTTCGGCATTGCCGCATATTTCCTATGTGATCACGATCGATGAAGACACAATACTGCCGCTTGGCACCGCGCAGGAACTTATCGGCGTGATCCATCATCCGCTCAACCGGCCGGTAATCCGCGGCGGCAGGATGATCCGCGGCTACGGCATTATCCAGCCGCGGATGTCGGTGCGGCTCAGGCATGCCATGAAGTCGCTTTTCTCCCGGCTCCATGTCTACGCTATCGGTGTAGATTCATATTCGAGCCAGATCGCCGACATCTATCACGATATTTTCGGCAGCAGCATTTTCCAGGGAAAGGGAATTTATGATATTGATGCCGTAGAAGAAACGATGGAAGGCATGATCCCTGAAAACGCGGTGCTGAGCCATGACTTGCTTGAAGGCATATACGCCCGAACCGGTTTCGCGAGCGACATCCAATTGTTTGAAAATTTCCCGTCGAATTATTATGAATACATCGTCAGGTTTTCGCGCTGGGTGCGAGGGGATTGGCAGATCATTCCCTGGCTTCTGCCGCGCAAAGGTTTCGGCGCCATCGATCGCTTCAAGATTTTCGACAATATCCGGCGCAGCCTCATTCAGCCGGCTATCTTCGCGCTTCTTGTCGTGTCGTGGTTCATTTCGCCCCGCGTCGCTCTCGTCTCCACTTTTTTCAGTTTGACGGTACTTGCAGCGCCGTTTCTCATCGGTTTCATCTTCGGACTTTTTTCCTGGGGCCCGACCCAGACGATTTTCCATAAGGTCAAAGAGACCGCCCGCAGTTTGGGTATCATCATAGTTCAGGTGGGCGTCCGGGCCGTGTCTTTGCTGTTCAGTGCTGTTTCTATACTTGAAGCGATCTGCGCCGCACTTTGGAGAATGATGGTGACGCACAACAATCTGTTGCAGTGGCATACCGCCCATGAAGTTTCCTCCAAAATCACCGGCACGCTCGGCCAGTTTTACAGGCTGCTCTGGATTTCCCAGGCCGTGCCGCTTATTATCGTTGCCATCGATCTTCTGTTCATAAAAAGCCATCTCGTCGCGGTGTACGCCTGGAGCTTTGTCTGGTTTATCGCGCCTTTCACTGCATACCTGCTCAGTATCGCCGCCGTAGAGAAGGTGGTGCTGACAAAGGATGACCGGCGTTTCCTGCGGGCTGTGGCGGTCAAAACCGAGCGGTTCTTTCTCGAGCAGTCAAATAAGGAAAATAATTATCTGATTCCGGATCATGCGATACCGGAACCCGTATCGGCAAAAGCATTCAGTATCGTTTCCACATCGCCGACCAATATCGGCATGCTCCTGGCTTCGTTCCTGACCGCCTACGACTTCGGCCATATCAGCGCCATCGACCTCATCGAGCGCCTGACCCGCAGTTTCGCGACACTATCGAAGCTTCCGCGCTTCAAAGGCCATTTATACAATTGGTACGATATCAAGACTCTTGCCATACTCACGCCTACGTATGTTTCGACTGTCGATAGCGCTAATTTTCTTTTTGCGCTTATCGCGCTCGGCCAGGGACTTGAAGAAATCGCGCAGAAGAAAGTTCTCAACGATACGTCAAGAGTGGGCACTGTAGATATTCTGGTTACGATTCTCGACGATATCCAGCGCGTAAAACTTCACTCCAAACGCACCCAGACGCTCAAAATAATTGAAAAAAGAGTACATGCCGCCATTGCGCATCTCGATAGTCAAACCTCTCTTGCGCCCGAGGCAATCCAGATCTGGCTTACGTACGCGCTTCAAGTAAACAATGAATTCCAGACTGCGCTTGAAGATTTGAAATCTTCATACAGCACCGCCGGCGATGCTCTGTACGCAGGGATCATGCATTTCAATCTTGCCGTCACCGACATTCAGGAGATCTGGAAAAAATACCTGGCTTATTCTTCGTTCGCGCCTATCGAAATGCGCGACAAGATCCCCACCTATGCCGAGCTTGCAAGCGGGGCGCTCCGCAGGGAAGTCGCCGACCCGACCAACAATATGCTGCTGCCGAAACTCATGGAGGCCGAAGCCGAAGCGCAGAAATTCCTGAAGCGCATCGAGTGGTGCCGCAGGCAGTGCGAGGTCTTTTTCGAAGAAACAGATTTCAGTTTTCTGTACAATAAAGAGCGAGGACTATTCCATATCGGCTACAATACCGCATCGGAAAAGATCGACAATTCCTATTATGATCTGCTGGCGTCGGAAGCCAACGCTGCCAGTTTCCTGGCAATTCTGAAGAATCAGGTTCCCAAAAAACATTGGTTCTATCTGGGCCGAAAGATCGTGCGGTCCGGCCAAAGCGGTGCCATGTCGTCGTGGGGCTGTCTCTTATACACATCTCCGAGCCCACGAGACGCCGCACTCTA
>JARIGY010000016.1 GCA_029288535.1 Candidatus Tayloriibacteriota bacterium
ACGCTCAATCGCGCCCTCATCAGCCAGTACGCAAAAACCCATTTCAGCTCGGAGGTCATGGTAGAAAAATATCTCAGCGCGTATGAATCATTGATAAAGAATGCGTCATTGCCGCTTATCAATAACCGCATAGCCAATGGCCTGGACAAAACAAAGTCTTAAAAAGCTTGTGGCCGAGCGGCTCAGCGATTATCAGTTCATCCTTGTTGCGCAGGCCGAACCGTATGCGCATTTTTACGCGAAGGACAGCATCAAAGTTCAGCGTGGAGCCGGCGGCGTGATAACCGCTATGGAGCCGATTGTAAAATTGATCCATGGGCTCTGGATAGCGTACGGCCGCGGCAATGCCGACAAGGCTGTCGTAAACGAAAGCGACAGGATCCGCATGCCGCCGGTCAGAAGTTCCTATACGCTGCGCCGGATCTGGATTGCAAAAAGAAATGTACTCGGCTGGTATTACGGCTTTTCCAATCAGACGCTTTGGCCGCTCTCCCACAGCGTTTTTGAACGGCCGGCGTTTTCAAAGCAGGATTGGGACGCGTATGTCGAGGTCAACAGGCAGTTTGCTGACGCGGCTCTCGCGGAGTCGGGAGAAAAAAAGTCTATTATCTGGCTTCAGGACTACCAGCTCGCTCTGGCCTCACGGATGATCCGCGAGCGGAATCCGGACCTCATCATCGGCCAGTTTTGGCATATTCCATGGCCGGTTGCGGATATATTCAAGGTGTGCCCGTGGGCCAAGGATATTCTCGAAGGGATGCTCGGCAATCAGCTTATCGGCTTTCAGCGCATCGCCTACTGCAAGAATTTTCTTTCGAGTGTCGCGAAAACGCTGGAAGCGAAAGTAGATATGGACGCCATGACGGTGACGTACAATAATCGCATTACCTATGTTCGGGCGTACCCGATCAGCATCGACTATCAGGCTATCGCTTCGAGTTCGGCCAAGAACAAGAAATTCGGCAAGTCGTATATCACCCGCAATCTCACCGGCAAGTATGATTTTTTGTCTCTCGGCGTCGAGCGGCTCGATTATACGAAAGGAGTCCTCGAGCGCATCATGGCGATCGATCGTTTTTTGGAAAAGTATCCCGAATACATCGAAAAATTCGTCCACTTGAATATTCTTGTGCCTTCGCGGACACTGATAAAGCGCTATGAGGAGTTGGATAGGGATGTCGAAACGCTTATTGAAAACGTAAACTTCAAATATGCCACGGCGCATTGGCAGCCGATCCATGTCATCAAGGAGGCGTTGCGCCCGCAGCTTGTCAATAATTTCTATAAAAGCGCAAACATCGCCCAGGTGACATCGCTCGCCGACGGTATGAACCTGGTCGCAAAAGAATATGTCGCGGCCGGTCCGGACGACGGCGTGCTCATTCTTTCCGATCAGACCGGCGCGGCAGACGAGCTCACCGATGCCATCATGGTAAACCCGTACGATATCGAACAGCTTGCCGACGCGATAAAGCGGGCGCTCGATATGCCGAAGGATGAGCGGAAAGCCCGCATGCAGAAAATGCGCGAAGTGGTCGCGAAACAGAACGTCTATCGCTGGGCGGGAAAGTTTTTAACCGATATCGTCGACCTTAAAACGGTTCCGGAGACGCTGACACAATCGGATACGAAACCGTAGTATCTTTTAGAATCGACGCCGCGGCCCAGGCTTGTTTCTTGCAGGCTTTTTGGCCGACGGCCGAAGAATATTCCGAGTAGGTGTCGTGATCATACACGAACAGTTCGATCGGTGTTTGGAAATGGTCGAGGGCTTTCAGCACCGCCGTGCGGATTTTCAGAGAATATTCGTGATAGCCGAAGTTGTCCATGCCGCCTGCCACGATAGAAGTATCGTGCGGCCAGATCGAACCGTTGTGGTAGCTGTTCGGAGAATAATTGTGCGAAAGGGAACTCAGGGTGCGGATGCCTGCCTGCGGTTCGAAGAGGTCCGGTTTCATGAGTCGCTCGACAATGTGGGGGATATATTCGTTATTGATGATCGATTCGCTTACGCCGTCTTTGGTTTCTTCAAGACTTGTCCATAAGCAGTGGCCCATTGCCGAGCGGGCATTGGCCAGAAGTTTTCCGTTGCCGTCGATGCCGGCCGCGAGGATAAGTCCGTGTACGTCGGGCACGATAAAAGTCGCGTTGAATAAATGCTTGAGGGTCACGGCGCGCGAATTGAGCTCGACGCTGAAGTCGCTCTCGGTCGATGCGTAAAAGCGCGACCAGAGTTTGAGTGCGAGGAATGCGTACCCCTGGGCTTCGACCGGCGCGATAGGGAAGGCAACCGCGCTTCCGTCCTCATGGAAGACCGATTCGGCGCTATCCATCCAGCTTTGGGTCACCAGGCCGCCGTGCTTGCGGTCGCGGTGAAGTTCGTAGTCGATAAAGCCGTCGCCGTTGGTATCGCCGAAATCGAGCACCCAGCGCAAAGCCAGGTCGATGGCACCCTTGTGCTTTTCTATGAAAGTATTGTCAGGGCAGAGTTGCGAGTAGCGGTAGCACGCGATGAGAAAAAGCGGCGTGCTGTCGATGGAGTCATAGTTGCGCATCGCGTTGTCGGGGTATACGTACCAGGGCCTCACCAGATCCTGAGTGAGATGGGTATGATTGTCCGGCCTGAACTCATGAATGCATTTGCCCGGCTCTTCGCCCGATTCGATATTGGCGACGCTGCCTTGGAGAAGCACGAGGTTGGTCAGGATTTTCTCAACCAGGTTCAGGAAATAACTATTCTGAGTATGTTCGTAGACGCGCAAAAGCTTCAGGCCGGTGATGAGGGAGTCGCGGCCGAATATGCAGCCGTATATTTCTTCGCGGCCCGATGCCAGGATGCCGAGGTCGGTCTCAAGCTCCTTTATCGTCTCAAATCCCAAGTTCCAGAGAGGTTCATTTTCCATAATTAGTATCGATTGTATCACTCAAGTAATTGCAAGCAAGGTCAGCGGCAAAATGGTGAAATAAAATAAAAATAGAATCGTCTTTTAAGAAGTTGGTTGGGCCGATTATCAATTAATCATAACTATTATGGCAACAGAAGACCGAGGTTTTGCGTCGATGGATCCTGAAGAGCAGCGGGAAATCGCCCGAAAAGGCGGCCAGTCTTCAGGCGGCAATTTCAAGAACGACCCTGAGCGTGCCAGCGAAGCCGGCAAGGCGGCGCACGAGAAGGGTACTGCGCATGAATTCACTTCCGAGGAAGCCCGGGAAGCGGGAAAAAAGGGAGGTGAAAGAAGCAGGGGCGGCATGGGCTCGGATATGGATATGAGCGATGAGGATGACATGTAGTTTCAGTTGAACAGGTAGACACATGTGCGCATAAAGAAAACTGCAGAGGTCTGACCTCTGCAGTTTTCGTGCCGTGTTTTTATTGGAAATGCAGGCAATAAAAAAGCCCGAGATATTACTCGGGCTGCCGCATCTACCAAGAATCGATGGCGGTTACATTAATGCGAGACTATCTTTGGAAATGCCGAGAAACGCCACCAGGCGACAGAGCGGGATTTCCTGTTCGTCAGACACCACCTCAAGCGTGCCTGCGCGGACCGAAGCCACGAGATTTTCAGCGACACCGACTGTATCGGCGATGCTTTCGTCTCCCCAGCCAAGCGTTTTAATGTTCTTGGTGAGGAACCCTCTCGCGTTTTCGTTGAGGCTTAACAGTCGAATCGGTTCAGTCCTCTGCATGGTGCTCTCCTTCCAGAGAAAAAGGTAAAGGGTACATCTAGTCCTGCAGATTATATTACTCGGGTAAAAGGAAAACGCAAGCAATAAAAAGCCGCTTCAGAACATTTTGTCTGAGCGGCACGATCGTGTTTTACTGAGGCTTCTTCTTTTTTAACCTTTCTTTCGACCTCTTCAAGATCGCTTCGCGATTCTCGAAGAGGGTATCTATAACATCAGCCCTCTTCTGAAAAACTTTGTCGGTCTTGTTGTGTTCCCGATACTCCGCCACTTCCGGGGCGATGAGGGAACGGTGCTTCTGAAGCAGCTTGGTATACGCAGCGGTTGATGCAGCCATTTTATCTCCTTTCGGGCTCTGCCCGAGGTTAAATGTACTCTGCGGAAAATTTACAGTATTCAGAGTATCTTGTCAATTTAAATCAAGTGTACACAATTCATGCCTATTTTTGTATACTGTATGCAGCTTTTATGAAAAAAAGTATTATTACTGTATTTGGAGTATTTCTGGTCTGCATCTGTATTTTTTCCGCGCGCGTTGCTTCTGCCCATATCGCTTCGCAGGACGCTGGAGTGCTGGCGATTCTCCATATCGACCCTGGAGACAGCCCGATAGTCGGCGAGCAGGCCGGCCT
>JARIGY010000018.1 GCA_029288535.1 Candidatus Tayloriibacteriota bacterium
CGCCTCTGCCGCGGAACTTGACGTTCTTCACGGTCTTCGGGCGGCTGCGGGCCGGCGTGACGTTCGCGCAGGCGCAGGCGGAGATGGATGGTATTGCCAGGCAGCTTCGGGCGGAACACCCCGAACACGAATCGGGCGACATGCACATCGCCCAGGGTCTTTCCATCGCAATCGCCAAGCAGGTCATTCCGCGCGCCGATCTTGATCTCACGGTCCGGGCGTTTTTCGAAAAATGCTTTTCAAAGAAAATCTACGATATCGATCCCAAAATAGACAAGGTGCTCGATGTCGTAAACCTCCACGCTCCGCACGACCGGATCGTCAAATCTTTTTCCGGCGGACAGCAGGCTCGCTTGCTTCTGGCTTCTGCACTCATTCAAGACCCGGACCTCCTGCTTCTCGACGAGCCGACGAACAATTTGGATAAAGCGGGGATAGAGCACCTCACAGAATTTTTAAAAAAGTATAAAAAAACCGTAGTCGTCATTTCGCACGACGCGCAGTTCCTGAACGCATTCACCGACGGCGTCCTCTATCTCGATGTCTTTACCCGCAAAGTCGAGCAGTATGTCGGCAACTATTTCGACGTGGTGACGCAGATCGCCGCCCGCGTCGAAAAAGAGAATCGCAAGAATGCCCAGCTTGCCAAAGAGATCCAGGAAAACAAGGACAAGGCGAACTTTTTTGCAAACAAGGGAGGCCAGATGCGCATGGTGGCAAAGCGCATGCGTGAAAAAGCCGAAATGATGGAAGAAGAAAAAGTCGATGTGCGCAAGGAAGACAGGACGATCCGGCCATTCATCATCCCGTGTCCGCCCGAGCTTCTCGGAGACATTCTGAGCATCACCTCTTTTTCAACCATGAATCCGAAGACGCATAAGCCGGTCGTGCGCAAAACCAAAATTATCTTAAAGCGCAATCAGCACCTCCTCTTGAAAGGTCCGAACGGCATCGGCAAAAGCACGCTGCTCGAATCGATCGCCAATGGCACGGTCAAGGATTCCGTTATTCTTGAAGGCGTGAAAGTCGGCTACTACCGCCAGGATTTTTCAACGCTCAATTTTGAGGATACCGTTTATGATTGCCTCATGGAAGTCATGGAAAAGCAGATCGAAGAGAACATGCGCTCGACCGCAGCCGGCTTTCTTATTTCCGGCGAAATGATCCGCACCAAGATCGGCTCCCTTTCCGAAGGACAGAAAGGTCTCGTTGCTTTTGCCCGCCTTGTTTTGCAAAAACCCGGCCTGCTTATTCTCGACGAGCCGACCAACCATATCAACTTCCGCCATATTCCGATCATTGCCGAAGCATTAAATAAATACGAAGGCGCGATGATACTCGTCTCGCACGTTCCCGAATTCGTTGCCAAGATCCGCATCGACGAAGAATTGGATCTTGAAAAATAGAAGGTGATACACTGCTTTCAAATTGCAAAAGTAAACCACACTCTGTGCGGTTTTTTGTTTAGATATAAAAAAAGACCATGGGTAGAGGCACCCATGGTCACGGTTCACAGTCACAGAACATCTTCAGAGTTTCGATCCGCATCTTGCGCAGTGGTTAGCATTGGCGGGTTGGGTCGTACCGCATTCATCGCATATTTTGCCTCTGACTCCCGACACCTTTGGATTTGACCAGCGAACCTTCAGAGCCTCAATGAGGCTCTGAAGGACGCTCTTAATTGCGCAAACCGTAATAAACACAATGACCACGAGCGTACAAGTCCAATCTCCCGATGAGGTAGATGAAATTGTATAAAACATCGATTTCTCCTTTAAAATGACCTCAAAATAAGATACTATAGATTTATATCCAGGTCAATTCTATTTCTCCATCTCGTCGTGGGCGTACATCTCGGCCTTGCCGGTTTGAAGTGTTAGTAAAATCCTTTCCGCAATGTATTCGGCGGTATCGGCAGTCGGCATGTTGGGGCGGTTGCGGGATTCCATGCCTTGCGCCACAACGTCTGACTTAACCGCGTTCTTGCCGAAGTCGGTGAGCGTCAAAGTCGGATGAACAAGGCTCACAATAATATTGTCTTTTTGAAGTTCGGCTCGGGCCGTAAGCGTCAACGCATTGAGCGCGTATTTTGTCGAAGCGTACGCGCCGAGCATCGGGAAATAATTTTTCGACACCATCGAGCTGATGTTGATGATCGTGCCGCCGCCTTGCTGCTTCATAATCGGTATAACTTTTTGCATAGCAATAAGCGGTCCGACGACGTTCAGTTCAAAAACCTTCCTATATGCTTCCGGGTCGACATTTTCAATGGCGCCGTAAATGCCCTGGCCGGCATTGTTGATGAGTGCGTCGACACGGCCGAATTTCTTGTGCGTTTCCGAGATCATGTTTTCGATATCTTCCGGCTTTGTCATGTCGGTAGCGACAGCCAGAGAACCCGGAAGTTCTTTTCCCAATTTTTCAATGATCTCTTTCGAGCGCGCGGCCAATACCACTTTTGCGCCTTCTTTTGCCAAGAGTTTTGCTGTTGCCAAGCCGATGCCTGAAGAAGCGCCAGTCACGATGATTACCTTATTGTTTGGATTCATATAATTATGAGAGACTTAAAAATAAACTTATTCTTACTGCAGTATACACTTTTTAAAGTTGAGAAATTAAAAAGACCATAGGCAAGCTTGCCTATGGTCACGATTGAGATGCTCAAAGTTTTGAGCCGCACTTAGCGCAGTGTTTGGCTTTCTTTGCGCATTCTGTGCCGCATCCCTCGCAGAATTTAGTACTTGCGAATCCCGTTTCTCGCGGCTTGTTTTCCCATCGGACCCTCATCGCTTTGATCAGCTCTCTGATGATGTCTTCTCCAAAAATAAAAGCGAAAAAAATAACAGTAACGATTGCGCCACAAATTTCTTCTGTCGTCGTAGAGGCAAGAATCTGCATGAGTTTCTCCTAAAAAGCGACCTCAAATCAAAATACTACAGATCGGTATTTTAGTCAAATCTACAGAGGTCAGACCTCTACATTACCGAATTGCCTGCGACATATCCGGTCGTCCAGCAGAGCTGCAGGCTGTAGCCGCCGGACGGCCTGTCTATATTTAAAATATCGCCGATCAGATAAAGGTTCGGGTACAGGCGCGAGCTCATGGTTTTGAAATCAACTTCGTCGAGTACTACGCCGCCGCTCGTGATGATCGCCTTGTCGGTGCCGAGCAGGCTGTCGATATGGATCGGCAAAGCTTTGAGAAGCTGCACGAGAGCCAGCCGCTGTTCGCGGGTCACCCGGTTGCACTGCGTTTCCGGATCTATTTTCGAAAGCTCGACGATGACCGGCGCTAAAGCAGGAGTAACTAGCGGGCTTAAAGAATTCTTGAATTTCTTATTGTTATTTTCTTTGAACTGTTCCTGTAGCCTGGTATTGAGCTGGCTGTAATCCAAGTGGGGGACAATGTCCAAAGACAAAATAACCTCGCCGTACTTCAAAAGCTCGCCGATATCCTTGCTCATGTTGAGCACGGTCGGGCCGCTGACGCCGACATGCGTGAACAGGATTTTGCCTTTCTTCACATCCTGCTTCGCGTCGTTCTGAAAAATCGTGAGCTTGATATCGCTCAGGCTCACGCCGGCCAGGCGTTTTGTCCATGCGTCTTTCGTAGCAAGCGGCACAAGCGACGGCGTCGGTTCGATCACCGTATGCCCGATCTTTTTGAGCCAGGCGTAGGCGTCGCCGGTCGAACCGGTTTCCGGTCTGGAAGTCCCTCCGGTTGCGATGATAACCGATCGTGCAAGAATATGTTTTTTATTTTTTAAAACGACCCCGGTAATTTTTTTATCTTCAGAAATTAAAATGTCTGTAACAGGACTGTTGGACAAAATAGTTATATTTGGTTTTTTCACATAATCCATAAGTACGTTCCACACCGATTGGGCTTTGTTGGAAAGAGGGAAGACGCGCTGCTCTTTTTCGACTTTCGTTTCCATCTTCCTCATGTGGAAAAAGTCGAGCGTTTCCTTCACGTTCCACTGCGAAAAAGCCGAAAAAAGAAATTTGCCGTTGTCCTTGAATTTCTCCAGAAGCTTGCGGGTGTCGAACTCGTTGTTCGTGACGTTGCAGCGCCCGCCGCCGGTAATGAGCAGCTTCCTGCCGAGAGTATCGTTTTTTTCTATGAGAATGACCCTGAGGCCGCGCTGTGCCGCTCTTCCAGCAGCCATCATGCCTGCCGGCCCGCCGCCAACTACGGCCACATCCCAGGTTTCTCCGTTTTTATCCTTATTTTCAGGCTCCATTTCTGCCATAGTAGCACAAATCGAAACATTGACAATAAACCCAATTCAGTATATACTCTTCCCATACCTTCATCTCTTTGGTTTTGTATATCATCTAAACCTCACGAGAAAACTCGTTAAACCGTTTTATTAAAAAACGAGAGGTTAGATAACTCATATGTATAATAGCAACTCAAGCAGCAATGGCCCGCGAAAGCCTTTTTCTCGCACAAATTCTCGTCCCGGTTCGTCCCGTCCTAGCACCTACGCCGGTTCAAACCCGCGTCCTGCCGGATCTTATTCAAGCAGCTCGCGTCCGCCATTTCGCGGTGGCAGCAGATTTGGCGGCGGCCGCCCATCCGGCAATCGAGGCGGAGCAGGCAAACGCCCTCATGGCGTCTATATCGACCCGAACAAGTTCATCAACAAAGCAGTCATCACCGAAGAGATCGAGCATTTCAAGCCCGAACACAAGTTCGATGACTTTGCCGTAAATCCGGTTTTGAAAGCGGCTATCAAGTCGAAAGGCTATGAATTGCCGACACCTATCCAGGACCGCACCATTCCGCACATTCTTCAGGGTGCCGACATTGTCGGTATCGCCAACACCGGTACCGGCAAGACCGCCGCGTTTCTCATTCCACTTATCAACAAAGTGCTCTTGAATCCGAAAGAGCAGGTCATGATCCTTGCGCCGACTCGCGAGCTTGCGATCCAGATCAACGAAGAGCTCAAGGGCTTCACCCGCGGCATGAAAATGTTTTCTGTCTGCTGCGTCGGAGGCATGAGTATCACCAAGCAGATTTCCGATCTTCGCTATCAATACAATTTCATCATCGGTACTCCGGGCCGCATCAAAGACCTTATCGAGCGCCGCATGATCATTCTTTCCGAATTCAATTCCATCGTGCTCGACGAAGCCGACCGCATGCTCGACATGGGTTTCATCAATGACATGCGCCTCATCATGGCCGGCATGCCGAAGAAGCGCCATACGCTTTTCTTCTCAGCGACCCTTTCTCCCGACATCGAGAAGCTCATCCATGAATTCCTGAATCAGCCGGTGCGCATTTCCGTCAAGACCCGCGATACGTCAAAGAATATCGACCAGGACGTCGTCCGCGTCGGAGCAGGCATGAACAAGCTCGATATGCTGAACGACCTTTTGCAGAAAAAAGATTTTACCAAAGTCATCGTTTTCAGCCGCACCAAGCACGGCGCCGAAAAGCTCTCAAAGCTTCTCGTTCAGAAAGGCATCAAAGTCGAATCGATCCACGGCGACAAGAACCACTCGAGGCGCCAGCAGGCCCTCAAGGCGTTCAAGGAAAATAAAGTCCAGGTGCTTGTAGCGACCGACGTTGCTGCCCGCGGACTCGATATCGCCGATGTCTCGCATGTCGTAAATTACGACGTGCCGGCAACCTACGACGACTATGTCCACCGCATCGGCCGCACCGGCCGCGGCGACAAGAAGGGCAAGGCGCTTACGTTCCTCGAATAACTCATGGTACAATAATAGGCATGAAGCCTACGCGCTGTCTCTTATACACATCTGACGCTGCCGACGACGAGGT
>JARIGY010000021.1 GCA_029288535.1 Candidatus Tayloriibacteriota bacterium
CACTTTTGAAGCCGTTTCACTTAACAATCTCAGGCATACAGCGGCAAACACCGACACGATTGCCAACACGATCCCTGGTCTGATCGCCGGCAAAACAGGTTATACTGATCTTGCGGGTGGAAACCTGGCGGTAGCATTCGATGCGGGCATCGGGCACCCGATTATCGTGGTGGTGCTCGGCTCGACATACAGCGGCCGGTTCAGCGATGTCAAAAGCCTGGTTGAAGCTTCAGTCAAATCAATTGTCAACAAACAATAATATTCATTTATGAACGCAGATCTTGTAAAACTTTTCATACCCGCCACGCTCGCATTCTTCATCGGCATGGTGATCACGCCCATCCTCACGCATTTTTTGTACAAAAATGAAATGTGGAAAAAGAAATCCGGCAAGGTCGCACCCGACGGCCGGGCAACGCCGATCTTCAACGAGCTTCACAAAGACAAGGAAGTCGGCACGCCGAAAATGGGCGGCATTGTGATCTGGGCGAGCGTACTTCTCACGGTCCTAGTATTCCTAATCATCGCGCATTTCTTTCCTTTCAAATTGCCTCAGAAGTTCAACTTCCTAAGCCGCAGCCAGACTTGGATCCCGCTCTCAACGCTCATTATCGGCGCACTGGTCGGCTTGATAGACGATTATCTGGACATCAGAGGTTCGCGCGACCATATCGCAGGCGGCCTTTCGCTCAAGAAACGCCTTGTACTCGTCGGCGCCATCGCTTTCGTTTGCGCCATGTGGTTTTATTTTAAACTTGATGTCTCAGCCATAGGCTTGCCGCTCGGAGGCTCTCTGCAGTTGGGTATCTTCTTCATTCCGTTTTTTGTCCTTGTCGTTATCGCGGTCTATTCAGGCGGCGTCATCGACGGTCTCGACGGTTTGGCGGGCGGGGTATTCGTTTCGATGTTTGCCGCCTATGGAGGCATCGCCTTTTACCAGCAGCAGCTCGATCTTGCGGCATTCTGCGCCGTCGTTGTCGGAAGCATTCTGGCATTCCTATGGTTCAATATCCCGCCCGCCCGGTTTTATATGTCGGAAACGGGTAGCCTGAGCCTGGCCATCACTCTTGCCGTTGTCGCGTTCATGACCGACTCGCTCGGCGGAGGATACGGCGTTTTGGTTCTGCCCATTATCGCTTTTCCGCTTGTCGTCACTTCAGCTTCAGTCATCATTCAGCTTCTTTCAAAAAAACTGCGCAAGGGCAAGAAAGTCTTCAAGGTCGCGCCGCTCCATCATCATTTCGAAGCGTCGGGCTGGTCTCCGGCCAAGGTCACCATGCGCTATTGGATCATCGGCATCATCCTGGCCGCGCTCGGCATGATACTCGCTATGATAGGATAGCGAAAAACTGCTATACTGTATAAGATGAAATCGAAAAGCGTCGATAAGATATTTTTATTGTCTACCGGACTGCTCGTCGCGGCCGGTTTTTTTATTTTCAGTTCCGCGTCGCTCGGGCTTTTGGCGCGGCAAGGCATCAGCTATTCGAGCGTCGCCATAAAGCAATTCCTGGTCGGCTTCATCGGCGGAGGTTTGACTTTGCTTATCGCAGCCAGGATCCCATACAAATTCTGGAGGAAGTACGCATTTTATATTTTTTTCGTTTCGGTCATCCTATGCGCCATGGTCTTCCTGCCCAAAATCGGTTTCGCCCACGGCGGAGCGCGGCGCTGGCTCAACCTGGGACCGTACACATTCCAGCCGTCTGAAATATTGAAGCTCGGCGCGGTTGTCTGCTTCGCCGCATGGGCCGCTACAGTCAAAGGAAGGATACAGACATTCAAATACGGGGCATTGCCGCTTTTCACTATTCTTGCAGTCACTGGGGCACTGCTCATGAAGCAGCCGGATACCGGCACGTTCATGGTAATGTTTGCCGCTCTTGTCGCCATGTTCATTGCGGCAGGCGGCAGGTGGCGCTACATCCTCCTGCTTTTCGGCGCGTCACTGCTCGGTCTCTTCATCATGGCCTTGGTCCGGCCATACCTCATGGGCAGGTTTTTGACATTTCTCGACCCGTCGCGGGACGCGCTCGGCTCGGGCTATCAGATCCAGCAGTCGCTCATCGCCATCGGTTCGGGCGGCATTTTCGGCAGGGGATTCGGCCAAAGCATTCAAAAATTCAATTTTCTGCCGGAGCCTATCGGCGACTCCATTTTCGCCGTAGCATCGGAGGAATTCGGTTTTTTCGGCGCCATTTCGCTCATCGGCCTCTTTTTATTTTTCGCCTTGCGCGGATACAAAGTCGGCTCGCGCATTTCCGATACATTCGGCATGCTGCTCGTGGTTGGCTTCGTCACGCTTATCATCTCGCAATCGTTCATAAATATCGGATCGATGCTCGGAGTCCTGCCGCTTACCGGCATTCCGCTTATCTTCGTCAGCCACGGAGGCACAGCCATGCTTTTTGCCTTGGCCGAGGCGGGCATCATCCTCAATATTTCCAAAACCCAGCGGACATAGCTGTGCTATACTATTTCATATGAAAATTTTACTTACGGGCGGCGGTTCAGGCGGGCATTTCTATCCGATCATCGCCGTAGCCCAATCCATCAACGCCATAGCCCGCGAGCAGAAACTCGTCGACGTCGAACTCTACTATATGGCCCCTCAGCCTTACGACGAACGGCTGCTTTTTGAAAACAATATCAAGTTCATCAGGAATTCCGCCGGCAAGATCCGCCGTTATTTTTCCTTTTTGAATATTGTCGATGTATTCCGCAC
>JARIGY010000025.1 GCA_029288535.1 Candidatus Tayloriibacteriota bacterium
GGCTGGGACACCCACGGTTTGCCGATCGAAAACTTGATAGAAAAGGAACTCGGCCTGAAAAGCAAAAAAGATATCGAGGATTTTGGCATCGAAAAATTCAACGAAGCGGCACGTGCCGCCGTGCTCCGCTACGACCATGTATGGAAGGAGATCATTCCGCGCACCGGTCGGTGGGTCGATATGGAAAACGCGTACCTTACGATGCAGCCCGGCTATTCCGAGTCCATCTGGTGGTCGTTCAAAACGCTTTACGATAAAAAGCTGATCTACAACGGCTTCAAGTCGATGCTCTATTGTCCGCATTGCGGCACGACGCTGTCGAACTTCGAGGTGGCGCAGGGGTACAAGGATATCACTGATTTATCCGTGTATGCAAAATTTGAATTGGAAGATGAGCCGAATACGTTTGTTGTGGCGTGGACGACAACGCCGTGGACGCTGCCCGGCAACGCCGCGCTTGCAGTCGGCGCCGACATCGAATACGCAAAAATCAAAATCGAAGACAGTTTTTATATTGTCGCCAAAGAGCGTCTTGCTGTATTGCAGGAAAAAGCTTTGAAAGATAAGCATTTTGAAGTCGGGGAGATATTCAAAGGCAAGGATTTAATAGGTAGGAAGTACA
Source organism: Candidatus Tayloriibacteriota bacterium (assembly GCA_029288535.1). Lineage (GTDB taxonomy): Bacteria > Patescibacteriota > Minisyncoccia > Phycocordibacterales > JAKAEA01 > JARIGY01. Next base: position 623 of record JARIGY010000025.1, read on the forward strand.
AGCCGGTTTTTGACTATTATAAGAACGCCGATATAAAAAATATTGCAAACGCCTGGAAAGTAGTGGCGGGGGATTTTGTGACGACGACCGACGGTACCGGCATAGTCCACATAGCTCCGGCGTTCGGCGAGGACGACTACGCCTTGTCGCTCAAGGAACATCTGCCGTTCATCCAGCATGTCGATACCGAAGGGAAGTTTAAAAAAGAAGTTACCGATTTTGCCGGACAGCTGGTAAAACCGAAAGATGATGTTCAGAAGGCTGATATCGAGATTGTTAAATATCTGGCAAAAAACGGCAGCCTGTTTGCAAAAGAGAAATTCATTCACTCGTACCCCCACTGTTGGCGCTGCGACACGCCGCTTCTGAACTACGCGACAAGCTCCTGGTTTTTGAAAGTCACGGACTTGAAGGATACGCTTGTCGAAGAGAATAAAAAAGTGAATTGGGTGCCGCCTGAGATCGGCGAAGGCAGGTTTGGCAAATGGCTCGAGAATGCGCGCGACTGGTCTATCTCACGATCGCGATACTGGGGTGCGCCTCTGCCGGTGTGGATCTGCAAGGACTGCGGCAAGACCGAAGTCATCGGTTCTGTCGATGATATCAAAAAACATACGAAGAGAAATGCCTATATTGTCATGCGCCATGGCGAGGCCGAATCGAACGTGCAGGACATCGCAAGTTGCGGCGTCGACGCGCCAAATCATCTGACTGAAAAGGGAAAGGGTCAGGTCATAAAAACCGCCGAGTCGCTCAAGGATGAATCCATCGACCTTATCGTAAGTTCGGATGTGCTGCGGGCAAAGGAAACCGCGGAAATTATTGCGAAGCAGCTCGGAGTCGATCCGTCTAGTATTGTTTTCGACAAGCGTTTGCGTGAATACGATTTTGGCGATTTCAATGGCAAAACGCGCAAGGAACTGCACGAATACTGGGCGACCCGCTCATGGAAGGATGTCGATCTGAAAATCCCCGGCGGAGAATCTCCGGCCGATATCCGCGACCGCATCCTGAGCCTTCTTGAAGATATCGACGCGCAGTACCTCGGCAAGAAAATCCTCATCATTTCCCATCAGGATCCTATCGGCTATATGCTCTCTGAAGCTTCAGGCAAGGATATTGCCACCGTTCCCAAAGAAACCTGGCGTACATACGAAACGGCAAACGCACAAGCGCTACCGCTCGACTATGCGCGCATTCCCCGCAATGACAGCCGCGAACTCGACTTGCACCGTCCATATATAGACGCGATAAGCTGGGCGTGCGACTGCGGCGGCGAGTTCAGGCGGGTGCCGGACGTGTTTGACACGTGGTACGAATCCGGCTCGATGCCGTACGCAAGCATTCATTATCCATTTGAAAATAAAAGCACAATAGATGCCGGTGCGCGCTTTCCGGCCGACTTCATCGCCGAAGGCCAGGACCAGACCCGCGGCTGGTTCTATACGC
>JARIGY010000037.1 GCA_029288535.1 Candidatus Tayloriibacteriota bacterium
GGAAAAGGCTGTCATTATCCTTCGCAAAATCAGCAAGGCCGTTGCGGACAAAAAGTCCGACCGGGTGTTCGGTGCCGGCGTCGTCCAGGCATACATCCATTCGAATGGCGCTGTCGGCGCTCTTGTCGAGCTCGTATGCGAGACGGACTTTGTTTCAAAGAATGAGGACTTCAAGGCGCTTGCCCGGGATATTGCCATGCATGCGACCGCGTCCGGTGCGGAGTACCTGAAAGCTTCAGACATTCCGGAAGACGCAAAGAAAACCGCAGCTGAAGTTTTTGAAAAAGAAGTCGATGCCGGCAAGCCAGAAAATATCAAAGCCCAGATCCTGGAAGGCAAGCTCAAGACTTTCTTCAAGGAAAAAACGCTTCTTGATCAGGATTTCATCAAGAACCCCGAAGTCACGATCCAGGGCCTGCTCGATTCCGGCATCCAGAAGTTCGGAGAAAAGATCGAGGTCGCCCGTTTCGCCCGTTTCTCGGTATTGGGCAAGTAGTTTCTTCACAATCACATGAACATATCGCTTATCGCGTTTATAGCGTCAGGAGTCGGAATTTTCCTTCTTGTGGGGCTTAAAATGCTTCAGCAGCGGCTCGGGCTGCTTTTGTTCTGGCCGGATGTCCGTGAGAAAGGCGAGCTTGTGCTGAGACGTCACGTAACGAAAGTTGCAAGATTCGCCGACGGGTTCAGCAAGCGCAGCGTATATATCGCGCTTCATTATGTATTGTTCAAGATCCGGGCGCTCTTTGTGTATTTCCAGGAGAAGATCGACAAGCGGCTCGTGCATCTCATGAATCTGATCAAGGGCAAGCAGATGCTCGACGCGACTCGAGGCAAAGCTTCTCATTTTCTTCATGATATCAGCCGGTTCAAGGATAAGTTCAGGAGACAGTAAAAGTGTGATATATTCATAAGGATTAGCCGACTTAGCTCAGTTGGTAGAGCAACTGTTTTGTAAACAGTAGGTCCCCGGTTCAAGCCCGGGAGTCGGCTCCATGAAAGGTTTCCGACAGCGCGCATTGGTAAACCGGAAATCAGCTTTAATAGGCGGTATCATTTTAGCGGGTGTTCTTGCTGTGCTTGGAGCTATTCTTCTGCAGTCGAAGAAACAGGATGATACGGTAACTATCGTGTTGTCGCCGCATTATGATGACGCAGTCCTGTCGCTCGGCGGCCTTCTGGCAAAACACGAGCATCCTGCGGTCGTGGCCACATTCTTTACAGGAGTGCCTGCGGTTGCCACGACGACTCCATGGGACACGCAGTCTGGCTTTTCTTCAGTCAAAGAAGCCATGCTTGCCCGAACAAAAGAAAATAGCGCAGCTATCCGCATGCTCGGGGCGGAAGTGAAGGATTACGGATACTTGGACTACCAATACCGCGAACACGCCACCAGTTCAGAAATAGAGCTCGAGCAGGAAGTCGCTCAGGATATCCAGGCGCTCATCGCTTCCTATGGAAATAAAAATATTGCGATTTATGCGCCGGCTATTTTTACGCCGCCCATCACGCATCCGGACCATGCGCTTCTGCATCGGGCGTTCAAAGACGTGTCCGAGCAGTATCCGAAAAAAAACATCAATTTTTATTATTACGAGGATTATCCGTACGTCCAAGAGTTTAATAAAGAATCGCAGATATCTTTAGAGAAAAATCTTGAGAACGATACTGGCAGGATTTTCGATGAAATCAGGATTCCACTTTCGTCCCGGCAGGCAGGCCAAAAGCAGTCGAGCCTGGAAAAATATGCCTCTCAAAGCAAAGCGTTTCAGGCGGAAAATACCGACATTGTAAAGAGCAGTACGGCGTATACCAAAACCCGTTGCGCTACGGAAAATGCGTGCGAAGTCGTCTACAGACTTTTCCGGGTTACTGATTGATTTTATAGATTAAAAAGCGGCAGGAGTTGACGCTCGAAGAATAGACAAGAGTCTTCGTCTCTAGGCTCGACATGATATCTTCTCTGGTAGCATCGCACTTCGCCTGGGTCGTAAGGCATGAGAGCGCACAGGTATTTATAGCGGCATATTCTTTCGGAATTGCCGGATTTCTGTAGTTTGTATCTATGTCCTCCCACATATCGTTGATGCTTGTTGCGCGTATATCGTTGTTGACCATGATTTCCGGAGAAGAGGAAATGACGCTGACTCCCTGCAACGTGTGGAAAAAATCCAAGTATTCCTGTACTGCCGGTGGTGGTGTTTGCGGCGTATTGTTCTTGAGCAGGTTGACCGAAATAAAGAGCAGGCTTGCGGTTATCGCTGTTAGGATGATCGGCTGAACAAAGCCGGATTTGATATTTTTGAATGCGAGATAAATGCCGAAGCCGGCCATGATGGAAAGATAGGGCAGAAAGGCTATAGAGTATCGCAGCTCTTTGTGCGGAAAAAAATTAAAGTAGCTGGCGATGATAAGGGCAGATAGCATAACAAGTATTCGGGCTGGGTGGCGGAGTGTCGATGCGTATTTCCGCAGCCAGACAAAAAGCGCGATGGCTGCAAAAATAATGAATGGATTTTCCGCGAGAGTATATAGAGTGTAAAAGAAAGGGTCGTGGTCATGCGGTCCGACTGAGGCTGAAGTAACGGCGTTGGCGGTACGGATCGGCAATAGCGGGTCGTGATAGATCGCTATGTTGAAAATAAAAAAAGCGAGGAGGATCGGCAAGATTCCGAGCAGAAATCTCCCGATCGGCCGTGTGCGCCTGCCGCGGACCAGATACACGAGTGCCATGATCCCGAGCGGAACGGCGATGAGGACTTCCGGAAAACGGAATAGGAACGCGCAACCTACCAGGATGCCGGCGGTGAAAAAATATTCTTCAAGGAAAAAATACAGCCCAACGAGAGCCAAAGCCGCCGAAGAAATATCGGTAAGCGGCGCGATGGTGAATGCCAGGAAAATCGGCGTAAAACTGAGAATAGCCGCGGCGTAGATGCCGCTGCCGCGCTTTACTTTCTCGCCGATTTTATAGGTGAAATAAACGGCAGCCAGGCCGGAAAATACCTGGATGCATACGCCGATGGAATATGCGTCAAGATGCAGTTTCCAGAAAATACCGAGAATGAGGGGCCAAATGACAGGCCGGAAAGGCTCCCAGTACCCGAGCGTGCCGTGGCTGAATATGTACTTGCCCATGCCGACATAGATCGCTCCGTCCCACATCAGGACTCTCGGCGCAAGAACCATGATGGCGCGGACGATGAATGATGCGATAAAAAGCAGGACGAGCATACAGTCTATTTATGACTGGTTTTTTTCAATTTGCTTACTGTCGTGGTGGCTATGGATGGAGTGCTTGTCGCGATTTTTATGTATTGCTTGATGATCGAGTCCAGGCTATCCAGGCTGTCGAAACTGGCATATGCCTTGCCGTTGATATCAATGACGGGGGGTTTCGGCGGAATACTATGCAGGGTAATGAGCGTTTTAACGGCAGGCAGGTCGAGAGCGTAATCGAAGCTATAGGTTTCGGTCTGGGGATATTCGTCGCGGATCGCCCGAAGGTAAAATTCCTGGGTTTGGCAGTCGGGACAGTCTTTGTTTGCATAAAAATACAGAATGAAGATCGTATCAAAATGGCACTGCTCGCTCATTTTTTTGGTCAGCAGGTAGTCTTTGATTTCCAGAAGGGAATAGTAGCGCTTGAGGCGGAATACATCCGGGTTGTCGTCGCCGACTTGGCCTTCCATAAATTGGAGTTTTGAAGACAAAGTATCGAGTTCGCTGCGCAGCGTATCCCTGTTAAATGTCTTGCATGATGAATCCTTAAGCAGGTCGTACTGCGTTTCGAGCGACAGAATGTTGATCGAGATCTTGTCTTCATCTGATTTAAGCTCCTCTGTTTTTTTCTGGGTGATATAGGTGCTGATCGCAAACGCCACGACAAAAAGCGCCAGCGTGGCGAACAGGGTAAAAAAATATGTTTTTGTTTGGATCGGTTGCATTATCTCCAGCTTGTCGTCTTTGAAAAGACGGCGTTATAGACTGACTTTATGACCCAGAACGGCGAAATGAGAGGGTAGACCACGAAAAACGCAATGAGGTTCTTTGAAATGCCGCGTTTGCCTTCGACCATGTGCCGCGCCGCTGTCATGAGCGTAACAAGCAGGATGAAAAGCATGGCGCCTAGCAGTATGGTGAGCTTGGTGCTGATGAAAAACCAGCTGAAATGGATATGGATATGGGTGAAGCCGATAGCCCTGAATTCTATTATTTTCACCCAGATGAAATGGATAAGGTTGTAGAGCATGAAGAAGACAGAGCTCAGGACTGCGCCGATGAGGATGACTGCGGTCGGCATGGTAAGCAGGCCGAGGTTGCCGTATTTTTTGTTGAAAAACAGGTATTTGTAATCCTTTGAATTTTCGATGAAGCCGTGCGTCCATCGCAGGCGCTGCTTATAGAGTTTTTTTACGCTATTGGGGCCGACCGTGTAGATCCAGGCATTGTGCACGTTGTCTATCTTGAGGTGGTTGGCTTGCATGCGGAACGCGATTTCCATGTCTTCGGTATTGTGGGCGTGCCTGAACGGGCCGATTTTTTCAAAAACCTCTTTGCGGAAAATAGTGAACGGGCCGGGAGTGACATGGATGGCGCCGAGGTATGACATGACTTTCTTAACGAGAATACCGAACATATACTCTGCGCTCTGGACCATCTGTACTACGGTAGAAGGCTTGTGGATGCGGATAGCCGGCGTTACAGCCATGGCGAGCGGGTCTTCGACAAAGCGGCGCACGATCTTCTTCAGCGTTTTCGGGTCGACGAACGAGTCGGCATCAAGGCAGCCGATAAGCTGCGTCGTGCAATGCTCGATGCCGTAATTGAGCGCGGTATATTTGCCGCCGTTCTCTTTCTGAAGAATATCGATCTGGGGGTATTTTTTATGATATTCGCTCAGAACATTCCAGGTAGTGTCGGTACTGCCGTCGTCTACGGCGATGACTTTGAGCTTGTCTTTCGGATAATCGAGGGCGAGTACCGAATCCAGCGTGGAAGCGACAGTCTTTTCTTCGTTGAAACAGGGGACGACAAGCGTGACCGATAGGAAAACGGAAAGATCGTCGGGCGAACGTTTGCCTTCTTTTTCGATTTCCTTCCGTCGGCCAAGGTATGTCGTCAGAATGAAGATTTCGAGGTAGGTAGTGACGAAAAGGAAGAAATACAGAAGTATTGTCTCTGCGGTGGCCATATATAAGGTTAGTTTCATACTATAGCACAGTTAAGCCCTTTTTGCTATAATCCCAACTACATGACGAACAACAGCGGACACTTACACCCGATCACCCAGACTGTCCGGTCCATATACGCTATTTTCCGGGAAATCGGCTTCGATGTCGCCCTTGGGCCTGAGCTTGAGACCGAGTTCTACAACTTCGACGCTCTGAATGTGCCGGCTGAGCATCCTGCCCGCGATATGCAGGATACATTCTGGGTTAAGTCGGACCCATTCGACAAGCTCAGGGCAAGCCGCAAAGTCCTGCGGACCCATACGTCGCCTGTCCAGATCCGCTATATGGAGACGCATGAACCCCCTTTTCGCATCATCGTGCCGGGCAAAGTCTTCCGCAATGAAGCAACAGACGCGACGCATGAAGCCCAGTTCCATCAGATCGAGGGGTTATATATAGATAAAAAAGTCTCGCTCGCCGAGCTCAAGGGCACACTAGAATTTTTCTTCAAGAAATTCTTTGGCGAAGAGGTGAAGCTCCGTTTCCGGCCGAGCTTTTTCCCGTTCGTCGAGCCTGGCGTCGAAGTCGATATTTTCTTCAACGGCAAATGGCTGGAAGTCATGGGAGCCGGCTTGATCCATCCAAACGTACTGAAAGCTGCCGGGCTTGACCCAGAGGCATGGCAGGGTTTCGCTTTCGGCGGCGGCATAGACCGCCTAGTAATGATAAAGCACGGCATTACCGACATCCGAGTGCTGTACAATACCGACCTGCGCCTCATCAATCAATTTTAATTTTAATAATAAATGAAAGTCTCGCACAGCTGGCTCCAGACATACTTCAAAGAGAAAATCCCATCGGCAGAAAAACTGGCCGAGCTTTTTACTTTTCACGCATTCGAAGTCGAAGATGTTGCGCATGTCGGCGAAGACGCTGTTATAGATGTGAAGATTCTGCCCGACAGGGCGCACTACGCGCTTTCGCACCTCGGCATTGCTCGGGAAATAGCTGCCATCACCGGGCTGACACTCAAGCACAAGGAAATTCTCGATGTTGAATCGGTAGTTCAAAAAGACCTGACTATCCTGATCGTGAATACCGACATGTGCCGCCGATATGTCGGCCGCAGAGTGGGCGCTGTGTCTGTCGGAGATTCTCCAGCCTGGCTTCAGGAAAGGCTTGAAGCCATCGGCCAGCGCTCGATAAACACTATCGTCGATGCGACGAATTTTGTCATGCACGACATTGGCCAGCCGCTTCATGCTTTCGACGCGGACAAAGTAGCGGGCGGCATCGTTGTCCGCAAAGCCATGGACGGCGAAAAAATCACCACGCTCGACGGCCGGGAAGTGAATCTGGATCAGGGTATGCTTGTCATTGCGGATGATAGCGGCCCGCTTACCATTGCCGGAGTAAAAGGCGGCAGCAGGGCGGCGGTCACTGCATTTACCAAAAATATCATTATCGAATCGGCAAACTTCGAGCCGACTACGGTCCGCAAGACTTCCACCAAAGTCGGCATCCGCAACGATTCTTCCAAGCGCTTTGAAAATGAGATTTCGCCGGAGCTTGCGGGAATTGGGATGAAAGAAATTTCTGCGCTTATTCACACGCTTTCGCCCCACGCTGAGTTTGGGGAAATAGTGGACATCTATCCTGCTCCGGCAAAACCATGGACTGTAACTATTGCTCCTGAATACATTTCTTCGCTGCTTGGCCTTACTATTTCAGAACAGGAAATAGTCGCGATCCTAAATAGGCTGCACATCAAAACGGAAAAGCAGAATGAAGAACTGGTGCTCGCTATTCCATATTGGCGGCTCGACCTTACTGCTCCGCAGGACATTGCGGAAGAAGTTGGCCGGATTTACGGCTATGAAAAGATCCCGGCCGCGATGCTACCGCCAACCGAAAAGCAGTCGATCAACAAGACGTTTTATTGGATTGAAAAAATCAAGGATATTCTCGCCGAGCGCGGGTATTCGGAAATCATGGCGTATTCGCTTGTCGGCCATGGCAGCGTGGAAATCCAGAATCCGCTCGCTTCGGACAAGGGTTTCCTGCGCGACAGATTGTATGAAGGCATAGAAAAAGCTCTTGCGTTCAATAGCCGCAACGCCGCTTTGCTCGGACAGGAAGAAATAAAAATTTTTGAAATCGGCAGCGTATTTACAGAAGGCGAGCGGGAAGAGACTTATCTTGCGATCGGCTATTTTTCCACGAAGAATATAAAAAATAAGGAAAAAGCCGGTTGGGAACTGGTTGAAAATCTCGTTAAGGAAATAGGCGGGAAAATCGGCGCAGAGCTCAAAGGCGTACTTGAAAGCAGCGAGGCGGGGATCATATTCGAAATGAGCCTGACGAAACTCATCGAGCTTCTGCCGGCGCCCGAGGCGTGGGATATTTCAGAAAATAGCGCAGGGAAAAGCCAGCCGAAAAAATACAAGGCCGTTTCACCGTATCCGTTTGCGACCCGCGACATCGCGGCATTCGTTCCGGAAGGAGTTTCCCAGGAGAAAGCAGAAAAAATAATCATCGAAAAATCCGGCAGCCTTCTAGTGCGCGCCGACCTTTTCGATGTCTTTACCAAAACATTTCCTGACACTACCAAAAAAACCTCGTACGCGTTCCGGCTGGTTTTTCAGTCACAGGAAAAGACTCTTGCCGAAGATGAGATAAATTCGATCATGAAATCGATCACCGATGAAATGAATAGCCAGGATGGCTGGCAGGTGAGATAATTTTTCCAAGAGAAAACCCACGCTCCGAAGATTGTGGGTTTTTATTTTCTTGTGATGCTGACGTTTTATCCCCTCGGCTTCGTGGGCGCTCCGGCACGGGGATTCATCGAACCCCACAACTTTGCCTGATAGCCACGGCCTTGGCAGATCCGAACATTTACGACGGCTGCTTTCCGAGACATGTGAACTCCGTTTCTCTCTCACTTCTCCTGCTGTGTGACTGGGGCGGCTCAACTTGAGCACCCTTCATCAGTCTGGGTATATTATATCATTCCTATATATTTTGTCAAGTATCTTTTATATATCAAAAATCATGCTACTATATAAAACCGTATGGTTACCATCGGCATTACGGGCACTATCGGCGCAGGCAAAGGCACTATTGTCGATTTTTTGGTCAAAGAAAAAGGGTTCAAGCACTTCTCCGTAAGGGCTTTTTTATTGGCTGAAATCGGAAAGCGCGGTTTGCCGCCGACCCGCGACTCGATGTGGTTTGTGGCGCAGGATCTTCGAAAAAACTTTTCCGCAGGATATATCCTGGAACAGCTTGCATTGCAACGAAAAGACTTTGACGGTCCGGCAGTAATAGAGTCTGTCCGCGCGCTCGGAGAAATACAGGCATTGAAGGAAATACTCGCAGACTTTACCCTGTTTGCTGTCGATGCCGACCCGAAGATCCGCTACGAGCGCATCCTGGAAAGGAACAGTTCGACCGATCACATTTCATATGAAAAATTCTTAGCCGACGAGCAGAAGGAAAGCATCTCAACCGAAGCATGGAGCGGCAACCTTCCGGCTTGCAAGAAAGAAGCGGATTTCGTTTTTGAAAATAATGGAACTGTGGATGAGTTTCATGCAAAAATCGAGGCTGTATTAAGACAGATTTCTTTGGTATAATAGACCTAATTATGGCTAAAACAGACGAAAAAAAGACAAAGAAAGAGCATGAGTACGGTGCGGACGATATCCAGGTCCTCGAAGGACTGGAACCGGTCCGAAAGCGGCCGGGCATGTATATCGGCACCACCGGACCGGACGGCCTCCACCACCTCATCTGGGAAATTTTCGACAACTCGCGCGATGAAGCCATGGGCGGTTTCGCCAACGACATCGAGGTCGTTATCTTGCCCGGAAATAAAGTGCGCGTCGTCGACAACGGCCGAGGCATTCCCGTCGACATCCACAAGCAGACAAAAGTTTCCGCTCTCGAAACGATCATGACTACGCTCCACGCCGGAGGCAAATTCGGCGGCGAAGGCTACAAAGTGTCCGGCGGTCTGCACGGCGTGGGCGCGTCCGTCGTCAACGCGCTTTCCGTCGATACCAAGGTTGTCGTCCACAAGAACGACGGCATTTACATGCAGGAATACGCGATCGGCAAGAAAAAGAAGGACGTCAAGAAGATCGGTTCGACAAAACAGCACGGCACCATCGTCAGCTTCCAGCCGGACGGCACTATCTTCCAGGAAACCAAATTCGATTTCAACCGCGTTGTAAACCATTTGCGCCAGCAGGCGTACTTGGTCAAAGGACTTCGGATTTCTATTTTTGATGCCCGGGAATATGCGGGCGAAATCGACCTCGACGATACCAAGATCATGTACTTCCGCGAGCTCGGCCTCGAAGTGCCTTCGATGTCGTTTTTCTTCGAAGGCGGACTGCGCTCGTTTGTCGCGTTCTACAACCGCACACTCAAGCCGATCCACAAGAATATTTTTTATATCGAGAAAGACACGACCGACTACGGCTCGGTGGAAGTCGCGCTCCAGTATGTCGACGATATCAATTCGCGCATCCTGCCATTTGCCAACAATATTTACAACTCCGAAGGCGGAACCCACATCACCGGTTTCAAGACTGCGCTTACCCGCATTCTCAATACCTACGGGCGCAAGAATAACCTGATCAAGGAATCGGAAGATAACTTTACCGGTGAAGACGTACTTGAAGGTCTGACTGCCGTCGTGTCGGTCAAGATTCGCGAGATCCAGTTTGAAGGCCAGACCAAGGCCAAGCTTGGAACTGTCGAAGCCAGAGGCATGGTGGAGACTATTTTCGGCGAAGCATTCAATGCGTATCTTGAGGAAAATCCCGAAGACGCCCGCGCGATAATCCAAAAAGTCATCCTGGCATTGCGCGCCCGAAAAGCCGCCAAAGCCGCAAAGGATTCGGTGCTCCGAAAAGGCGCTCTCGAAGGCATGACGCTTCCCGGCAAGCTCGCCGACTGCCAAAGCGGCACGTCGCCGGAAGATGCCGAGCTGTTTATCGTGGAAGGAGATTCCGCAGGCGGCACGGCCAAAATGGGACGCGACCGCCGCACGCAGGCTATCCTGCCGCTTCGAGGTAAGATCCTCAACGTCGAACGTGCCCGGCTCGATAAAATGCTCGGTTCCGAACAGATCAAGAACCTGGTTGTTGCACTCGGCACGGCTATCGGCGACACTTTCGATATCACCAAGCTCCGCTATCATAAAGTCATCATTGCGACCGATGCCGACGTGGACGGCGCGCACATCCGCACGCTCATCCTCACGCTGTTATATCGTTTTTTCCGGCCGCTTATCGACGGCGGGTATATCTACATCGCCCAGCCGCCGCTGTTTAAAATCAAAAAAGGCAAGGACGTTTTCTACGCATACTCGGACGAAGAGCGCGCCAAGATTCTTGGCAAGGACGCACCGAAGATAGAAGAAATAGAGTCAACCGATGAAGCAGCTGAACCGGCCGAAGAAGAAACCGAAGAGCAGGTTGAGGCGGAAGTCAAAGCCGGCAAGCGCGTTCAAAAGATCACCGTTCAGCGCTACAAAGGTCTGGGAGAAATGAATGCCGAAGAGCTCAAGGAAACGACTATGGACGCCACCAAGCGCATCCTGAAACAGGTTCGTATCGACGATGCCCAGGAGGCCGACAAAGTGTTCGATATTCTGATGGGTACCGATGTGCCTTCCCGAAAATCGTTTATCCAGTCAAACGCGCAGCGGGCGAACTTGGATATTTAAATTTTATTGAAGTTCCTGATAATAAAAACGCCGCTCCTGTTGGGGCGGCGTTTGCGTTTGAACCAAAACAGGGTCAAGGCGCGGATTCCGGGACGGCTTTGTTCGCTTCCTCAAGCTCGAGTTCCTTCCGGACTTTCTCAAGAAAAGCATCCGGACTGAATTCGTTGTCGGTCAGGTCGAACGCTCTGCATGTTTCGAATGCGTCGGTGAAGTTGATTGTGTCTTCAAAGACGCAGTGCTTGAGCCGTCTCTTGGCTTTGCTGGTCAGTATGCGCTTAGCTGTCTGTGCAAGTTCTGCTTCGCTCATCTCGGTAAAATCTTCCAAAAGGAAGACAAGGCCTAGTTCTACCACATCAGTCAGATGTTTGAGCGGAACAGCTTCGCCTTTGGAAGAACTCCAAAGTTTCCAGCCGAGCAGTGCGGAAAGTGTCACGAGGACCGCAGCCACTGTAAGGAAAATCTGCCAGAGAAAACTCGGCAGGTAATCCGTTGCAAGAGAGCAAAACCGAGCGAGAAACACAAAAATGCACACTGAGTATAAAAGGCATTTTTCCCACCAGCGTTCTTTAAGGATCGTCTTAGGATTAGTTACCGGCTTGTGGTCAGATTGTCGCGACGACCACAGTTTGTACAAAACCCACGAGGTTTTCCTGCTGAAGATCGCGTTGCGAAGCATGGTACGCATGTGAGTCTCCTGTTGTGAAAGGTGCTTGAATCGATTCTTCCTATACTTTGCTTAAAATAATCAATTTTGTCAACCCAACAAAAAACTCCCATTCGAATGGGAGTTTTTTGAGAATCCTGCCTTTGATATTTTAATTGCGGACGATGTTTACCGAGGTTGTATTATTGTTCTCGTTCGATTCTCCAACCTGGTTGGCGGAATCGACAGTGATCGTTGCCGTGTTGCTACCGTAGTTCTGAAGCGTTTCAAAGACGATGCTGAATGTCATGCTCTGGCCGGGGTTCAGACTCGGTTCAGGGTCGGAGTCGTAGCTTGCGACGCGGCTATCGGTAGCGGGCAGAGTCGCATGGAACTTCCATGTGCCTGTCGGCGTTGTGCCGGAGTTGGTCACCACAAAACGGATGCCGACGCGGTCGGAACTGCCGACAGAAGACTGTGCGGTGTAAACGCCGGTCGAACGATTGACGACTCCGGTGTCGAGTACTCGGACTGAAAGGTCGGCATTGCCGGTATTCGAACCGCTCGCAAAGTTATTGACGATATGGATCCGGGCCGTATTGTTGGCTTTTGAATATTCCATGAGAAAGTTGGAAGGGTCGGCAGTGATCGTCGCTATATTGTCCTGGGCATTGTCGATGTTTCTGAAGCCGAGCACGTATTCGATGCGGTCGCCGGGGCCGAGGTTCTGCTGGATGCCCGAGGTAAACCGAGGGTCGGTCTGGGAAGGGATGTCCATGGCGAATGTCCATGCACCGGTATTCTTGTCGCCGACGTTGACGATGGAGAACTTTATTGCTGCCTGCTGATTCGGATTTACCGAACCTGAAGGAATGAATACGCCGTTGTCATTTAAGTATCCGACTGAGATAGGGCGGACTTCGAGGTCAGGCAAGCCGTTCGGATTCGACACTGCGCGAGTGCTGCGGACTATCGGGTGTGAAGATGCGGGAATGAGTTTCTTTGCAGGCTGGGTTGTGGTCGTGGCGCTCGTGCCAGTAGATGGGGTGGTCGTAGCGGGAAGATTGTCACTCAGGCCGGTATTGGTGACGGTCACTGACGTGCTGCCGAGCGTATCGACAGTTGCGGCTCCGTTTTCAAGGAAGCCCAAAGTGATTTTTGCATCGGCGAAACGCGTACCTTCGGAGATAACGGTAACGTCGATTGAATTCTGGTTCGGTGAAAAATAGTAGGTTGTGCCGCAGGGAACCGTTTCGTTCGGCTGATTGACTGAAGTGACGAGGCGAAGACCGGTCGTGCAATCGTAGGTGAGGGAATAGGTGCCGTTGGTCTTGTGGCTGCCGTTCCATGAAATGGTAAACGTATCGCCGGAATTGACGTCGGTTTTATCGGTGGTTACGGTGACGGGTTTGTTGGGGGTGAATATCGAGGAGATGCTTGAAGCGATGGACGAAAAAGCATTGGGGATGAGCTTGATCGGCAAAAGGACTCCGACAACAAGCAGTACGACAAGAATAACAAGAACCGTTACTTTGAGGGCCTTGCTCGGTTTCTTCCTGTTTTCCAATTCGTTTTGTTCCTGTATGTCGCGTGGATTGTCCATTTGTTTATTAAGTTAGCCTGATAACGTAGATATAGGAATATTACAATATTACAAGAATATTGTCAAGCTACGGCTTTACATATCGCTCATTCGGCCTCATACTATATAAAAATCCCCATGAGTCAATACCGCCAAAAACCCAGGCCGCCAGCGTCATTTCTCGACATAGTCTGGCGCTATAAATTCTACCTGGCATTTTACATTATCTGCATTTCCTTTGCGTCTTTCGCGCTGCTCTACTTCATTGGAGGGGTGCCGGATGAGTTGCGGGTGCTCGATGCGGAAAAGCCTGTGCCGGCTGTCGTTACGACTATCGACAATACCAGCCAGGCATCGACAACTCCGCCTGTTACGCCTGCCGCTGTGCCCTTGAAAACCCTGCCGGCAACCGGCAAAAAGCTCGATTATTCCTACGGTCCGGACTACCCGGTGCGGATACTCATCGATAAGATAGCTGTCGACACGAGCGTCAGCAACCCTATTTCCACCAACGTAGATTTTCTCAATAATGCCCTGCTTAAAGGTGCAGTGCGCTATGCCGGTTCCGGTACGCTCGGTCATGGCAATATGTTCATTTTCGCTCACAATACGGGTATCAAGATCGTAAATAATCAGGCGTACAAGGCCTTCAATCATCTCAAAAACCTGGCGGCAGGGGACACGATCCGGGTCCAGTCGACCGACGCGGAATATATCTACACGGTTACTTCGGTCAAACTTGTCGACAGCAGCCAGTCGTGGGTGACCTTTTCAAACGATAGGAACATGCTTACGCTTTCGACTTGCGATGTTTTCGGGGAAAAGCAGGACCGCTACGTAGTTGAAGCCACATTCTCACAGTCGATTCCACTCCGGTAAGGGAAGGCGGGCTCAGCCGTCTATTACTGCAGATCAGGCACTATTTGACATTTATTATATACATGATATAATTGGCATATTCTCGTTGACAAACAATGAAAATACTCTAGTTTGGAAATTACTGTTTAACCGTTAAAATTATAAATCTATGATGAAGAAAATCGGCATGGTGAGTGGTATTCTTGCGGCTGTCGCCCTGACAGTTGCTTTCGGCTACCACGTGAGCGGAGAGCTTTCGTTGGCAAACGCGTCGGGCGATAATACGCCTATCGTGCAAACCGCACCGGCTACCGATATTACCGCCACCTCGGCGCTTCTTCACGGGATCGCAAGCAATAACGGCGGTGAAAACGGCCATGTCTGGTTTGAATACGGAATGAATCCAACTGCTCCGGTCTATGCCGACGCATGGCCCTCCCAGGCAGGTTCGCAAAGCTTCGATGGCGAATCAGACATGAACCTCTCGGTTCCGATCTCGAGCCTCTCTCCAGGTACGACCTACTATTACCGTGTCGCTTCAGAAAACTCTGCCGGACAAACCTATGGCGAAACACTCAGCTTCAAAACTACGGCCGATACCGCGGTCCAGGCTTGCGCAGACAATACAACGTTGACTCTCGCAGAAACCAAAGCGGCTATCGCCAGCGGCAAAATTACCGTCTCTTTGGCAAACAGCACAACGGAAAACAAGGCGATCGGCACCATCAAAAATGATACCGGCTGCGCGCTGCCTGTCAGCCAGGCGACTTTCAAAATGTTCGATCAGAAACTTGCAACGCAAGTGCTTTTGGATTACGCGCCTTCCGCCGGAAACACCACAAATGTTCCCGCACATACCACCATTGCCCTTAAAACAAACCTTCCGTCATGTATGGCGCAGAGCGACATCTTCTACGGCGCTGCTCCAACTACCCTTAATGAGTCAAACAATTATCCTCAGAATCTTACCTACAACTTTTTTCAGAATAGTGGATCCAATTACTTCGACGCGGCTGGCAACTTCTGCGGCAACACTCCCGATCTCGGCACGCTCACGCTCGTAAAAACCGTTTCAAATACCCATGGCGGCACGAAGCAGGTTGCGGATTTCGCCCTCTTCGAAAACGGCGTCCAGGTAACCAGCGGTCAGGCAACGAGCTACAACTTCGCGTCCCTTAACGACAATAAGATTTTTACCGCGACCGAAACCAACCTTCCCGGCTATACGGCAGGAGCATGGGGCGGCGATTGTACAGCGGACGGAAAAGTCACGCTTCATCCCGGCGAACACAAAACCTGCACTATTACCAATAGCGACGCGCCTGCTGTCATTACTTCATCCTGCGCAGACAACACGACCCTGACTCTCGCAGAAACCAAAGCGGCTGTCGCCAGCGGCAAGATTACTGTTACTTTGGCAAACAGCACAACGGAAAATAAGGCGATCGGTACCGTACATAACGACACCGGCTGCGCGCTGCCTGTCAGCCAGGTCACATACAAGATGTTCGACCAGCAGCTTTCAACCCAGGAACTTTTTGATTACGCGCCGGCTCCGACCGGAAGCGTGCTTACTGTCCCTGCCCACACTGTCGGTCATCTGAACACGAATCTCCCTGTTTGCATGGCTCAGTCCGACCTTTACTATGGTCCCGGCCCTATAACTCTCAATGACGCAAACAACTATCCGAACAATTTGGCATTCGCATTCAGCATGAATAACGCGAATAATTATTTCAACGCGGCGGGAAATTTCTGTCAGCATACTTCACCTACCACCTCCCTCAAGCTTATTAAAAATGTCATCAACGACAACGGCGGTACCAAAGTCGCGACTGACTTTCCTTTGTTCGTCAACACAACCCAGGTCACAACCGGCCAGGATAATACTTTCGCGCCTGGCACCTACAAGGCTTCGGAAACCAACCTTCCCGGCTACACTGCCGGAACATGGGGCGGCGACTGTGCCGCAGACGGAACGGTTGTCCTGAATGCGGGCGATCACAAAACCTGTACGATCACAAACAACGATAACCCTGCAACAGTAACCAATACTTTTGCATTGACCTGCAGCGCAAATCCTACTTCCGCGCTGATAGGTACAGCCATTACCTATACCGCAAACGCAACGAACGGAACAGGCTCATATGTTTACTCATGGACCGGCGACGACGGTTTGAGCGGCAATGCAACGACCACTTCGATAACCTACAGTTCAATCGGCACAAAGAACGCGACGGTTACCGCCACATCCGGCGGCCAGACCCTTACCGCGCAGTGCAGCGTACCCATTACCGTTACTCCGGTTATAAACCCCGGCTGTACGAACTGCGGATTTCTCTACCCGCCAAATAATCCTCCTCCAGTGACTGTTACGAGTACGCCAAACCCAGGCCAGGTCGCCGGCGTCTTCCTGAGCCAGGTGCCATACACCGGTATCGGCAGCAACTTCAAAGTCGCGCTTTTCATGGTCGCTCTCTTCAGTTGGAGTGCGTGGATCTCGTACCTTATCATCAAGCGCAAGGCTGCAAAGAGCGGCGTCACTGTCGCCCAAATGTTTCAGAATCCTGTTGCAGCTTCGACCATGGCATTTGCCGGAAGCATGAGCATGCCGAAAGTAAGCATTACCGCCATTCCCCATGAACCGAAAAAACTCGAAGGGTTGGTAACATCGCCTTTCCTCGAACACATGACCCAGAAGCCGGCTCCGAAGTATGAACCTGTAATGACACCTAAAAAAGCTGAGTCAAACATACTGCCGGAAATCGCCAAGCCTCAGGCGCAGATCGCGATCGCCTCATCGAAGGATGACGTTGTCAACAGTCTTGAAATGCGGGCCCGCGAATTGCAGACCCTTGTTTCAGCCGACGGACTGGAGATCATCGCAAAAGCTTCGGACAACAATAAGCACAACGCGCTCATCATCCTCACGCATCTCGTCGAGCTCTACAAGGGTTCGGAGCACGAAGTCGAGGGTGATTGGATGGTGCTGAACGGAGAAAAAATCAACAGCATTCTTTTCTCAACCTACATCACCATGACACCGGTATTCATCCAGTGGCTCGCCGAAGGCGATGACAAGAAGACGATGGCGTTTGTCCGCATGCTTCAGATGCAGGGCCAAACTGTCAAAGACTTTGTCATGAATATTGTTATCGAGCTCGACAAGGCGTACCGTTTCCGCGTTGAAAACACCGGAGACGCAGACGCGCAGATCCTCGACTCGACCATGCAGTGGTCAAACCAGGAACTCGAAACTGTCATCCATACGCTTGTTACCGCAGTCGACCAGACATACTCATCGGTCTATTCCTCAGTGAAGATCGCTTTGGTAAAAGTTCTCGACCTGGCACGGACAAAGGCGCTCGCTTAATAAGATACAATAAAATAGAATAGAATATGAAAAAATATATTTACACTTTGGCAATTGCCGCAGCCGCAGCTGGTTTGGGTATCGCAAGCCATCACGCTACTGCCGCCCAGAAGAATACCTGGCCGATCATCTACACCCTTGATTCTTCAAATGTCACTTCAAGTTCGGCTACGCTGAACGGCCTTATTACGCCCCGCGACGGAGCAACAAATTCCGTGTGGTTCGAATACGGCAACAATTTCGTTCCCGGCAACTTCGCCGCTTCATGGCCTTCAAAATCCCCAGTACAGCTTGTAAACGGTTCAGCGCAGGTAAAAATATCCGCAACGTTGAATGGTCTTAAACCAAACACCCTTTACTATTACCATATCCAGGCAAAAAACAGCGCCGGCCAGAACGGTTACGGCCCCGGCATCGATATCAGTTTCCGCACCCTCAGTGCGCCTGCAAAGCCCGCTCCAGTCGCAGCTTGCGCCAACGGATCCGTGCTTTCACTGCAGGAAGCCAAAGCCGCAATTGCCGCGGGCAGCATCAAAGTCAACCTCGCGCTCGACGGGCAGCATGCCTCAGGTACTGTCTGGAACAATACCGGCTGTGCAATGCCGGTGAGCCAGACGACATACAAGATGTTCGATCGTCAGCTCATGACCCAGCAGCTTTTCAGCAGTTCAAACGCTGTTGTCGCAGCCCGCTCTTCAGCTGTGATCCGCACGACTCTTGCCTCATGCATGAGTCAGACTGACATGTATTACGGCTACGCAAGCCCGGAAGTGCTCGACAATGCGAACAACTATCCAAACAACCTGGCGTACGCATTCAGCATGAATAACGCCAATAACTACTACAACGCGTCCGGCAACTTTTGCCGCCAGTAGGATAAGAAATATCTTACCTTGAAAGGACTGGTGGGTTTGATCGTCGTACAGTACGACCCATTAGTATTCATAGTAATTATATTTTTATGCTACAAAAAATAGTCCGAATCCCAGCCAGCCGTTTTCTTGGTCTTGTTTTGATCCTTTCGAGTTTTGCGTTTGCCGGCAGCCCCGTCTTCGCGTCGGGTGTCAGAGGCAGCAGATCATGGCCGATAACTTATACGCTCGATACTACAAACGTCACATCGAACTCAGCAACTCTCAATGGCCTTATTTCCGGCTCCGATCTCGGCAATGACCAGGTGTGGTTCGAGTATGGCGACAATTTCACTCCGGGCAATTACAGCGCTTCATGGCCGTTTAAATCGGGCGTGCAGGAGGTTTCGGGCATAAATCAAAGGACGGTATCTATGCAGATTTCCAATCTGAAGCCCGATACGCTCTACTATTACCATATCAAAGCGGTTAACAAATATGGCCAGAACGGTTACGGCCCCGGCATCGATATCAGTTTCAGGACGCTAAGCAATAGAATTTTGCAGCCGGTAGTAGCCACATTTAATAACTACAATAACAACACATACAACACTACTTCTACAGTAAACACGACGAATAATACCAACTATAGCACCACGAACAACAATTATTCAGAATCGGCTTATATCACCAAAGAATAGCGTCTACTTCTTCTCTTTTATTTCTTCGCTAACTTTTGCGATAAGTTCAGGGAGGGAAATGTGTCCAAGCTGGCCATGGTCGCGACTTTCGAGCGTGACCATTTCGGCTTCGACTTCCTTGTCGCCGATGACAAGCCAGTAGGGGATCTTTTCAACTTTGGCAGCGCGGACTTTTTTGCCGAGGCCTTCGTCCGAGTTGTCGAAGTCTACCCGCATGCCGATAGCTTTAAGCTGATCTGAAACTTCTTTGGCAAATTCATTGTAGTTTTCTCTGATAGGAATTACCTTGATTTGGACTGGAGAGAGCCAGAGCGGGAAGCTGCCCGCAGTGTGTTCGATGAGAGTCGCCATGAAGCGTTCGATAGAACCCATGATAGCGGCGTGGATCATCACGACATCGTCTTTCTTGCCCTCTTCGTTGGTATAACTCAAGCCGAAATTTTTTGGCATGTTGAAGTCGAGCTGGATGGTTGCAACCTGGAGTATCCGGCCGATAGCGTCTTTGGCGATGAAGTCTAGTTTGGGTCCATAAAATGCTGCTTCGCCTTTGCCGTCGGTCCACTCAACTCCACGGGTTTTCATGAGCTTAACAAGTGCGCCTTCGGATTTTTCCCATGTTTCTTTAGTTCCCAAATATTTTTCAAAGTGCTCTGGGTCATGCCTGGAAAAACGCACTTTGATATCTTTGAATCCGAAAGTCCCATAGAACTGATCGATAATGTCCCAAATAGAAAATACTTCCTGCTCGATCTGATTCTCCCGGCAGAAGACATGCGCATCGTCCTGAGTAATAGAAAGCACGCGGGACAAACCGGAAAGCTCACCTGATTGTTCATCCCGGTAGACCATGGTTGTTTCTGCATACCTCTGCGGCATGTCGCGGTAGCTGCGGGGTTCAGAATCGAAAATCTGAGTGTGATGCGGGCAGTTCATCGGCTTGACGACGTATGTCTTGCCTTCGCGCGTTTCGATCTTGAAAAGGTCGTCGGCATATTTTTGCCAATGACCTGATGTTTCGTACAGATCTTTTTTGGTTAGGTGGGGAATGGTTACTTTTTGATAGCCTTTGGCGCTGCGAAGTTCCCAAATATATTTGTCGAGCAGGTCGCGGATGATCGTGCCTTTTGGCGTCCATAAAGGAAGTCCGGGACCGACGAGCGGAGAAAACACAAAGAGGCCCATTTCCTTGCCGATTTTTTTGTGATCCCTTTTCTTCGCTTCTTCAAGCTGGGCCTCATATGCCTCGAGCTCCTCCTTTGTCTGGAAAGCCAGGCCGTAAATGCGCGTTAGCATCTTGTTCTTTTCGTCTCCGCGCCAGTACGCGCCGGCTACGCGGTCCAGTTTAAATGCTTTCGAATCGATATCCTTCTTGGGGTTTTCGACGTGGCCGCCGCGGCATAGATCAGTGAAAGCTCCGGAAGTGTACAGAGTTATTTTTTCGTTTTTGCTTACGATTTCCTTGATGAGTTCTAACTTGTACGGATTATCCTTGAAATGCTCTTCTGCTTCTGTTTCTGTAACTTCTTTGTGGGAAAAAGATTCCCAACCCTTCAATAGCTCGCGCATCTTCTGTTCGATCTTGCCGAGCTCCTTGTCGCCGATGGTGACGCCGGCAGGGAATTCGAAATCGTAATAGAAGCCGTTATCGATCGCCGGACCGATAGTGTTCTTGGTCTCAGGCCAGAATGCAAGCACGGCGGCGGCCGTAAGGTGGGCAAGGGTGTGGCGGATATGGGCGAGCTGTTCTTCGTTTTTCATACCGGTCATCATACCACAGTGGCTTGATTTTTAAAGGCCAAACGCAAGCAGAAATGATATACTTATAATGCAACAATAGCAGCTTAATTAAATATTATGAAAATAGAACAACTTGATGCTCCTTACGAACATGATCATGTCGACGATGAAAATATAGGCTTGAGTGATTTATATCATAATAGCGATACGGGTTTTGACATGGAACTTAACAAGGACCTGACCGCAGCCACTAGACCAAAAATTGAGACTGGTCCTATTCGTCAGCAAAGGCAGCATCAGGTGTCACATAAAAAAATAGGCGATATTATGAATCGTGCCGTTGATGCAGGCAAGCCCCGTATCCCTGAAATGCAGCCGGTTATTGCAGAAGTTCCGGTTAAAACGGAAGACTATAAAACAACAATCGAAAAAGCAAAAGCGATAGCTGCGGATAATGATATGAATACTATTCCGGAGTCAGGATTAATGAGCTTGAATGAGCTTCAGGATTATCTTTCGACTGCAAACGACCCGGGAGAATTGCAGGCAAATCTGGAAACCCGCCAGGTGGCTTTGGCTGAATATCAAGCGGTCTACGCCAAGCAGATGAACAAAGAAAACCTCCGTGGACGGGAAATCAAAAAATTGATGGATGAGCAGGCGCAGGCGGTTATTCTTATCGAGTTGCGCCTTAAGGATTTAATGAAAAGCAGTCCGATCGGAAATGTTGTCGATAAACCTATCGATAGGCCAGCGATCATGCTTAAACCGGAAAAGAAAGGATTTTGGGCTCGTGCAAAAGGTTTTTTTGGTTTCGGTTCAAAAAAATAAATAAGATACAATACTTACGCATATGCAAACAGAAAAAGAGCGCGCTGAGCCGGCTATTCCTGCATCAGTAACTGCTGCGGGTGTGAGATATGAAGCCGTTCCTTGGGCAAAAGGCCGGGGATTGGGCCAAAATGGCGGCTATATTTCTGCGGTTGATGCCGCGACAGGAAAAGAGCTCTGGACACTCAAGGTCTATGAGGTGATTTATAATGACGAAATGGAGGAAGACAAGCAGGATGTGTTCATTGCCAAGCTTGTACTTTCAGCCGATGGAAAAACGCTTCGGGTTGAAAACGAGCGCGGCGGGGTTTTTGAAGTCGATCTTCAAACCAAAGCAGTAACCCGAGCAGATAAATAATTTTTGCTTTTACAGCGTCTTAGCCTTGTCGATAATAATGGAAGGTATGCCGTTGCGCGCCGAGAGCCGGCCTTTGATGGCGATGCAGGCATCGGGCATGAAGTGCTGCTCGAGATCTTTTAATATTTTTGGAAAGACGACGGCTTCGATGGAACCTGTCGTGTCGGCGATTTTTACGAAGAGCATTTTGTCGCCTTTCTTGGTAAGGATCGGCTTTGATTCTTCGACGACGCCATAGGCGACGGCCATCATTCCTTCTTTCAGCGTTTCCTTCAGTTCTTTGATGGTCATGTCGCGCTTGCCGAGCTTGTCGGCGTAGGTGTCGAGCGGATGGCCGGAAACATAGAGTCCGAGCAATTCCTTTTCCCAGGCAAGCTTGTCGCGCATGATCGCCGGCGGCGCTTCGCGAAGGCGCAGAGTGGGAACGCTCGACGTGTCGGCCATCAGGCCGAAAAGCGAATCCTGTTCGTGCACGTCGGTAGATTCCTTATTGTATTTCAAAAGATCGTCGAGGTTTTCGAGCATCTGGCCGCGTTCGCCGAGCAGATCCATCGCTCCGCATTTGGTGAGCGATTCGAGCGATTTTTTATTCAGGTTCCTGTCTTTGATCCTGTGCAGGAAATCGAGCAGGCTTTTGAACGGTCCGCCGCGTGTGCGCTCGGCGATGATCGCCGTGCCGATGCCTTCGCCGAAGTTCTTGATCGTCGTCAAACCGAAACGGATCGCGTCGCGGGTTTGCCCCTCTTGTTCATAGGGGTCGGACGAAGTCCGGGGGAGATTCTTCACCACCGTAAACCCCTCGAAACTTTCATTGATATCCGGCGGCAGCACGGGTATCTTCATGCGCTTGCACTCGGCGATGATTTCCGCCACTTTTTCGGTGTCGCCCGATTCGGCCGAAAGCACCGCGCTCATGTAGATAGCGGGGTAATTGGCTTTCATGTACGCGGTCTGGTACGCGACTTTGCCGTAGCTCGCGGCATGGGCTTTGTTGAATCCGTAGGCGGCAAACGGTTCGATCTGCTTCCAGAGAAGTTCGGCCTTTTTCTCGTCGAGGCCATGCTTGATGAAGCCGTCGTGGAGCTTGGCTTTTTGCGCTTCCATTTCCGCCGGGATTTTTTTGCCCATGGCTTTGCGCAGTTTGTCGGCCTCGAGCCACGAGTAGCCGGCGAGGTGGATGGCGGTGAGCATCACGTCGTCCTGGTAGGTGATGACACCATACGATTGATCGAGAATTTCCTTGAGCCGCGGGTCGGTATACTGCACGAGATGCGGGTTGTGCTTGCGCTCGATGTAGGTCGGGATCATTTCCATCGGGCCCGGTCGGTACAGCGCCACCATGGCGTTGATGTCGTGAATGCTCGACGGTTTGAGCTCTTTCAAAAAGCGCGTCATACCCGAGCCGTTGAGCTGGAAGAGTCCGACCGTCTCGCCGCGGGCCAGCATGCGGAATGTTTTCGGGTCGTCGAGCGGGATGTTTTCGATATCGACGTCGACATGCTCGATCTGTTTTACCAGGATAACCGCGTCGGCAAGAATGGACAGGTTGCGGATTCCGAGAAAGTCGAATTTGAGAAGGCCGACGCCGTCCTCGCCGACGCCGTGCATGTCGTATTGGGTGATGAGCTTGTTGCCTTCTTTCGAGTCGTACTGCAGAGGCACATGCTCGGTCAATGCGTCGGGAGAAATGACAACGCCGGCGGCATGCACCGAGATGTGCCGGGCGCAGCCTTCGATCTTTTTTGCTAAATCTATTATTTCTTTCACTTCAGGCTCTTTGGCGTACATTGTTGCGAGCTCCGGCACTTCCTCGAGCGCCCGGTCTATCGTCATGGCAAAACCCTGCGAGCCCATCGGGATAAGTTTCGAGATCCGGTCGCCGGTGGTGTATGGGTAGCCCAACGCCCGGGAGACGTCGCGCACCGCGCCTTTTGCTGCCATAGTACCGAAGGTGCCGATCTGGGCGACTTTGTCTATGCCGTATTTTTCGCGCGCATACTGGATCATCTCGTCGCGGCGGTTGTCGGCGTAGTCCATGTCGA
>JARIGY010000084.1 GCA_029288535.1 Candidatus Tayloriibacteriota bacterium
ATATGAATCACCCGGTTATGGGTGACAAATCAAAAATGTGCAATTGCCCGCATCACAAAGTCGTACCGGTCGCTATTATGCTCATAGGTCTCGATGTGATCCTCGGCACGATGAATGTGTACAATATCATGTGGATGGCGCTGGTCGTCGGCATACTGCTTATCGTTATCGGAGGTACGAGGCTTGGCAGTGCAAAGTGCGGCTGCTGCGGCAAATAATTTCCGCTTAAAAATGAAGCGCAAAAACTGCCTTCGTTTATCGGGCAGTTTTTGTTTTTTCCTAGAATTGGCCTTTCCTTCGCTTTCGATAGTTGATAAATAGCGCAGTTCTGGTAGATTAGCCGAAGAACCGGTTCTCCCACATAAGGAAGGTGTCTCATGAAGAATTTCCGTGTGCTCTATTCTGCTTGTCTCGTCCTCTGTCTTTCCCTTATTGTTATTTTCAGTGGTTTGAAACGAGGTACTCCACTTCATGAAGACGACATGATTGCCGGTCAGGAATACGAAGTCGTCGCTGTCCATGAATGGGATTCGTTTGAATCTGACCTTCTCATGTATGAGGTTAAAAAAGACAGGCAGATGATTACCAAGTATTACCTCATTCACAAGGAGGGGAGCGAAACCTTCGTCAGGGGCAACTACCGCTGCGTTCTAGAAAATGGCAAAAAGAAACTCGTTCTCATCAAGGCTTCGGCCGACTTACCATAGTCGGCCTTTTTTATACCCCCGTTATTTGACAATATCCATGACTCTGATAATATAAGCCAATCGCATTTTTGCGTCGTTTTTTGTATCTATCTCGGTACACTATTCGTCAAAAAGTTATTATTAATAGACAGTTCATTTTTTATTACCCAATTTTATGGCAGAATTATTTGATCGATCAAAGCCACACGTAAACGTCGGCACCATCGGCCACGTTGACCACGGCAAGACCACGCTCACCGCAGCTATCTTGAACGTTCTAAACCTCAGCGGTCAGAAAGTTAAGATGAAAGGCGTCAATGACATCGACTCCGCTCCGGAAGAAAAGGCCCGAGGCATCACCATTGCGCTTTCGCACAATGAGTACTCGACCAACAACCGACACTACGCTCACATCGACGCGCCAGGTCACGCCGACTACATCAAGAACATGATCACCGGTGCCGCCCAAATGGACGGAGCTATCCTCGTGGTAGCCGCTACCGACGGTGTTATGCCCCAGACTCGCGAACACATCCTTCTTGCAAAGCAGGTTGGTGTGCCACGAATCATCGTCTTTTTGAACAAAGTAGACATGGTTGAGGACGCAGATCTTATCGATCTCGTTGAAGAAGAAGTCCGAGATCTTCTTACAAAGCAGGACTACGACGGCGCAAACGCCCCTATTATCCGAGGTTCAGCCCTCAAGGCTCTCGAAGCAAAGGACATCAAAGATGAGTGGGCGCAGAAAGTGCTCAAGCTCACCGAGATGCTCGATGAATATATCCCTGTTCCTGTCCGAGATGTCGAGAAGCCATTCCTCATGCCGATCGAAGACATTTTCTCAATTGAAGGCCGCGGAACCGTGGTTACCGGCAAAATCGAGCGAGGAATGATCAAAGTCGGAGAAGAAGCGGAAGTTGTCGGTCTCAAGGCTACTGCCAAGACTACCGTTACCGGTATCGAGGCTTTCAACAAGACCCTCAATGAAGGTATTGCCGGCGACAACGCAGGTATCCTCCTCCGAGGTATTGCAAAGGATGACATCACCCGAGGTCAGGTTCTTGCAAAGCCGGGTTCAGTGAATCCTCACTCAGAATTCGAGGCGGAAGTTTATATCCTCAAGAAAGAGGAAGGTGGACGACACACTCCATTCTTTACCGGATACAAGCCACAGTTTTACGTCCGAACAACCGACGTAACCGGCGAAGTTACCCTCAAGGAAGGCGTTGAAATGGTTATGCCAGGCGACACGGTGACATTCAAGGTAAAACTTGTTGCCCCTATCGCGCTTGAGCAGAACACCCGATTCGCCATTCGAGAAGGTGGAAAGACCGTAGGTGCCGGTGTCGTAACGAAGATCGTCGCCTAACTTTGATTCTATAAGTACTTTAACAACAGCATCATGACAGCCGAAGTAACGCCAAAAAAACCAAAGACAGAAGCGCGCCCAAAGAAGGCTGCAGTTCGAAAGGACATTATTCAGAAGCTCCGCATCCGCGTTCGAGCCTATGAGTACAAAGTTCTCGATCTTTCCGTAAAACAAATTATGGATACGGCTCTTCGTTATGATGCGGAAGTTATCGGACCCATCCCGCTTCCTACCGAGATCAAAAAGTACACGGTCAATCGCGCCGCATTCATCTACAAGAACACGCGCGAACAGTTTGAGATGCGAGTCCACAAGCGCCTGATCGATATCATCAACCCGACTCCAAAAATCATAGAATCTCTCTCAAACCTTAGCCTGCCATCCGGCGTCACGATCGACGTAAAGAGCATGTAACGCAAGAGCGCCTCACCATAAACCATCATGAAATTCATCCTCGGAACAAAACAGAATATGACGCAGATCTTTACCGAAAGCGGGGAAGTGAAGCCTGTTACCATGCTTGCCATCGGCCCCGTTACTGTTACCCAGGTGAAGACCGATGAGAAAGACGGTTACAGCGCTGTGCAGGTGGGATATGGCGAACGAAAAGCCAAGAACATCAACAAAGCCCAGAAAGGCCACTTCAAGGATTTGGGCAATTTTGCCCACGTTAAAGAATACCGCCTGAAAGACAAGGAAACAGCAAACCTGAATGTTGGCGACAAAGTAGACCTCACGGCATTCAAGGAGGGCGATCTCGTCACTGTATCAGCAATCTCAAAAGGCAAAGGCTTTCAGGGCGTGGTCAAGCGCCATGGTTTTCATGGAGGACCCCGAACTCACGGCCAGAAGCACTCCGAGCGTGAAGCCGGTTCCATTTCCGGCGGTACCCGAAACGGCGGACGCGTTCCAACCGGCATGCGCATGGCAGGCCGAATGGGTAGCGACAAAATCACCGTCAAGAATCTTAAAGTCGCACAGATCAATACCGAAGCAGGTTTCATTTTGGTTGAAGGAGCAGTTCCTGGCCGACGTGGCACGCTCGTAGAAATTCACGGCTAATACTCACCATCATGGAAACACAAGTATACAATCAGCAGGGAAAAGCAAGCAGCAAGTTTACCTTACCGGAAGCTATCTTTTCCAACCCTTGGAACGCCGACTTGGTGCACCAGGTTGTGACCGGCATGATGGCAAACGCCCGCGACCCTATCGCTCACACCAAAACCCGTGGAGAAGTCCGCGGTGGAGGCAAGAAGCCATGGCAGCAGAAAGGTCTTGGACGCGCCCGTCACGGTTCTTCACGTTCTCCTATCTGGGTCGGTGGAGGTGTCGCGCACGGTCCCCGCAACGACAAGAACTATACTCAGAAGATCAACAAGAAAATGAAGACTAAGGCGCTTTACACTATCTTGAGCAAGAAACTCAAAGACAACGAGATCATTTTTGTCGATTCACTCGACTTTGCTGCGCCAAAGACCAAAGATGCAAAAGAAGTCCTGGGACAGCTCGCTGGTATCAAGGGTTTTGAGCGGCTTGCAACAAAGCGCAAGAATGCGGTTTTCATCGCTCTTTCCACAAAGGATCGAATGGTTGAAAAGAGTTTCGGCAACTTCGGCAGCATCGAAGTCGGCGAAATGCGAAACCTGAACCCGCTTCATGTTCTCAATTACAAGTACTTGGTGATCGCCGCGCCGGCAGAAAGCCTTAAGCAGATCGCATAAACCACCATGGCATTATTTGGATCAAAAAAGAATACAAAAACTACAGCTCCTAAAGCAGAAACCAAGGAGGTGGCAATCGCGGCACCACAGGCGGCAAGCGCTCGCGATCTTTCACATATCATCAAGAGTCCGCGCATCACCGAAAAAGCTTCGATGAAAGCCGAGGCCAACATCTACGCTTTCGAAGTGGCTGAAGTCGCAACCAAGAGCTCGATTGCGGCTGCTATCAAAGAAATGTACAATGTCAGTCCGGTCAAAGTCGCTATCGTGCGCATTCCCAAGAAAGAGGTTTTTGTCCGGGGCCGAGCCGGCACCAAGGGCGGCGGTAAAAAGGCATACATATACTTAAAGAAAGGGGAAACAATAGAATTTGCCTAACATGAAAACATACAGACCAACATCAAAATCGCGCCGCAACATGACCGGCATCAATTACGGTAACTACATTACCGTTTCCGAGCCGCACAAGGCCCTCACAAGCGGCTTCAAGCGCGCTGTCGGCCGAAACTCACAGGGCAAGATTACGACTCGCCATAAGGGTGCTGGCCACAAGCGACTCTTCCGCGATGTCGACTTCATGTACAACAAGAAAGAGGTTCCTGCCAAGATCACGACTGTCGAGTACGATCCAAACCGCACCGGTTTTATTGCGCTTGTTGTCTATGCTGACGGTGAGAAGCGCTACATGCTTTTGCCTAAGTCTGTGAAGGTCGGGGACACGGTTATCGTTTCTGCAAAAGCGGATATGAAGCCGGGCAACCGCACACAGCTCAAGCAGATCCCTGTCGGTACTTTCGTATACAATGTCGAGCTCAAGGTAAACGGCGGCGCCAAGATCGCCCGATCGGCCGGCAACTTCGTTGAAGTTATCGCTCAGGACGCCGGTTATACTCAGATCAAAATGCCTTCAACCGAGATCCGCCGCGTGCCAGACAACGCATGGGCATCTATCGGTGAAGTTTCAAACGACGAAAACCGCCTCGTCAACCTCGGCAAAGCCGGACGTTCACGATGGCTCGGTATCCGTCCAACTGTCCGAGGTACTGCCATGAACCCGGTAGACCATCCATACGGTGGTGGAGAAGGCCGACAGGGACGAGGAACCCGCCGTGCGAAGTCTATCTACGGCAAGCCGACAGGCAAGGGTCAGAAGTCACGCCGAGCAAAGAAGTACTCAAACGTCTTCATCGTTACCCGCCGAAAAGTCGGCAAGTCGCGAGATCAGAAATAATCCTTCTCAAAATAATTTTAAAGCAATAAAAAAACCGATCATGAGATCGGTTTTTTGCATTTTTGATATAAGAAAAGCCCCGATGCATGCATCGGGGCTAAGAACCACTGTCTTCTACATCTTGAAATCAAGCGCGTGCAATTCAGTGAGGAGTCGTTGGCGGCTAGCCTCCAGTTTATGCAACTCCTGAGCAAAAAGCTTCTCTGCAACCTCGGGAGCTTGGTGATTGGCTTCGTCGTACACAATGAGTATGACGAGCTCGATATCAAGCTTCATCGGCTCAGCTTCGTTTGTGCCTGAACCATTCAGGATCTGGTGTCCGTCAAAGTAGATGTTGGTCGCTCCGGGGACATGATTTCCTTGGCTCCTAAGTTCTTCCTCAGTAACTGCATCTGTGCAGCCATTGTGGAAGCGTTGCGCTTCACGGATTCGTGCCGTGAACGGCGCTGGGTCAAACCCCAAATCCTGCTGAAAGAAAATCTGGGTATTGCCCTTGGCGTATGTTCCTTGGCGCTGGATCACGATTGCTGCACGCCCGCCTTCGTTTGATCGGCAGAATTTTTGGAATTCAAACTCGCGGTTAAGTCCGGTTGTAAGCCGGAATTCGAAGAGTCGGTCTCGCCCTCGTGGCGTTGTGACCATGGTCTGGACGTACCGATGATCTGTTTCGTCCGGATTATTCCAGGTGGCTCGAACGCGATGTTGGAAGCTCAATTCCTTTCGGTGTAGAGCTTTCAGGAACACGTGTGCTGCCTCGACGATTTCTTTTTCCGAAGCAGTGTTGTGAAGAAATGCCAGCCGAATCATGGTTACGAGATCAAACTTGCTGTCTGACCACGTATTGTCGACTCGTTGATTGAGTCGTGCATACTCGAGGATCCTGTTCATTTCCGGATGTTCCTCGAGAACCATGAGCTTAGCCGCTATGCGCCGGGCGCCAAACTGTTTCGGGTCGCCATTGACGTACGAACGATGCGGCGCAATGAACTCCTCGTTTCCGGTGCTTGCAAGCCATGATACGATAATGTCGTTCATGCTGAAAGGGACACTGCACGGCGGCTGTTTGTTGGCAATCACTGATCTCTCGTTATGCAGGATTGCCGAGAGAAAGATGCTTGCGGCATAAAACACATCGCTGATCCGCTGCTCCTTCTCGCCGTTTTCGCCATCACAGCAATAACGGAAAGCGGCCTTGAGCAAGGGACCTAAGTCCCATTCTCCACCAAGAGCGCTGTTGTTCTGGACCTGAGCATAGCTCACCAGCTTTGAGTACTCAGGCAATCTATCCAGGCCCATCCTTTTGCTGACCTGACTCGCACAACAATCTCCCTCAATCCGAGGTTTGCCGACATCGGGATGTTCGTCGGCCCATCCGTTGAGGATACCAAACGCCACCTCGCCCTCAGCTTCAAGTTGCTCGGCAGTTTTTCCGATACGATCCCGACCGTCATACAGGCGAATGCCTGCTTGAGCAGTGTTCACGTATTCTGAAGTCTCCGTGCAACCAAACAGGAAGATGCCGATAACATCATCAACATCGGGATTCCGGTGTGTAAGCTTGGTGTGAACAAAAAGGGGCTTCTGAGACGCAGAAACAGGCACATTTGACGCAACCATAGCATGCTCCTTCCCGGATTTTAAAACGCGGGAATAGAAGACTTTTCAAAGAACTGAAGCATAGGAACACCCCATGCTTTCTTTGAACCAAGCTGTATTTTATCATAATTTACATATATTGTCAATCAATAGTATGGGTACGCGGTCGCGACAGTGCCCAGCCATTTGACATATAACAGGCTTTTGTATAGTATATCTCTCACGGCTCGTAAGGGCTATTTCTTTTCATTATGGCACGATCACTAAAAAAAGGACCATTCGTCGAGGAGTATCTCCTCAAGAAAATCGAAGGTAAAAAACCACAGGCAACCGGGCCTATTAAAACCTGGGCGCGCCGCAGCCAGATCGCTCCCGAGATGATCGGTTTCATCTTTGCGGTTCACAACGGCAAGGATCATATCGAAGTTCTTATCTCAGAAGAGATGGTCGGGCACCGATTGGGCGAATTTGCGCTTACCCGCAAGTTCGTGAAGCACGGAGGCAAGATGCAGAAGGAATTGGAACAGAAGAAGAAGGAATCCGAAATCGCCGCCGCCCAGTCTGCAAAGGCTGCAACTGCCGATGCCGGAGCCGCTAAAAAATAATATTCATGGCACAGGTTACCGCAAAACTTTTTAATTACCGACAGGCTCCCCGCAAAGTGCGCATCGTCGCCAACCTTGTTCGAGGCAAGAGCGTTCCTGTGGCAGTCAATGAATTGGCTTTTTTGGCCAAGCGCGCAAGCGACCCGATCAAGAAACTCCTCATGTCAGGCGTGGCAAATGCCAAGAACCTGAGCATTGACGCAGACAATTTGTTTGTAAAGGAGATCCGCGTCGATCAGGGCACTATCATGAAGCGTTCAATGCCGCGAGCACGAGGCCGGGCATTTCCTATCCATAAGCACACAAGCCACATTATCCTTACGTTGGACACCGAAAACCCAATAGAAGTTAAGAAGGCCGCACGTAAAGCCGCAAAAGCTACAAAATAACCATCATGTCCAAACACGTACATCCATATTCACACCGCCTTGGAATCCTGAGAGACTGGAAATCTCGCTGGTTTACTTCCGATAAGAAATACCGCGATTATCTAAAGTCGGATGTTCTTGTACGTGAGTATCTCGTGAAGAAGCTCCGTGGAATGTATGTTTCCGGCGTTGAAATCGAGCGAAGCGAAAAGACCATGCACATTATCGTGAAGACTTCGCGACCCGGCGTGCTCATCGGCCGCAATGGGGAAGGCCAGGTCAAGCTCAAGACCGATATCGAAAATTTTATGAAGAAGCATAAGCTTTTCATGAATCAGGAGATCAAGCTTTCTATTGAAGAGATCCGATCGCCTGAGTCAAACGCGGCCATTGTCGGTTTCATGGTGGCAGAAAGCCTGGAAAAGCGCTTGCCGTTCCGCCGTGTCATGAAGCAGATGGTCGAGAAAGTCATGGCGAACCGCGATGTTCAGGGAGTTCGCATTGCACTTGGCGGTCGTCTCGGAGGTGCCGATATGGCCCGCTACGAAGACCTCAAGCGAGGACGGATTCCTCTTCAGACCCTGCGCGCCGATATTGATTTCGCCCGAGAAAAGGCCCATATGACCTACGGCGATATCGGGATCAAGGTCTGGATCTATAAGGGAGAAATTTTCAATAAATAAACCGCCATGAACTTCTTCCCTAAAAAAGTTTTACACCGCAAGTGGCATACGCTTCGACGCAATCCGAAGCGAGCCATGATAGAAAGCCGCGGTACGACCATCGCTTTCGGATCATTCGGCCTCAAGGCCATGTCTGCGGAGCGTGTCCGATCAAACCAGATCGAAGCGGCGCGAAAGGTTATCGCCCGATCCCTCGGCAAGACCGGCAAGATCTGGGTCCGGGTTTTCCCCGATATGCCGTTTACCCAGAAGCCTGCCGAAGTAAAGATGGGAAAGGGTAAGGGTGACCCAGTCGGTTACCAGACCCAAGTATGGCCAGGACGCATAATGTTTGAAATCGATGGTATCGACGAAGCGACCGCGAAAGAAGCCCTCCGCAAAGCCGGCACCAAGCTTCCGCTCAAAACCAAGATCGTAAGCCGAGCCCATTAAAATCACGACAATGTCAGCATTTAAAAACAAAACCGAATTGGATTTGACCAAGCTCGCCGGCGAGAAGCGGAAGGCGCTGCAGGCTTTTCGATTCGGCTCAGCCGGTTCAAAGACCAAGAACGTCAAAGAGGGCCTCAATCTCCGCAAAGACATTGCGCGGATCATGACCGAATTGAATTCACGCTAATACCATGGAAAAAACAATCACCACAACCCCAAAGCACAAGACCTTAGACGGCGTCGTTTCATCCGACAAGATGAAAGACACGGTTGTGGTTATTGTGGAACGATACGTCAAGATACCGAAGTATCAGAAATTCGTTTCTTCCCGCAAGAAGTACAAGGTTCACGACCCGGGCAACACTGCCAAGATCGGCGACAAAGTGGTTATCGAAGAAACCCGCCCTATTTCAAAGCATAAGCATTTTAAGATCATCGAGATCAAGAAAAGTTAGTTTAAATTTAATACCATGATTCAGCCCCGCTCCATCGTAATAATTGCAGACAACACCGGCGCCAAGATCGGCCGCATCTTCAAGGTGCTCGGC
>JARIGY010000091.1 GCA_029288535.1 Candidatus Tayloriibacteriota bacterium
CCCCACCACTGCTTCAGCATTTCCGGATCGGTCCACGCCTGCCAGACAGTTTCAGGCGAAGCGTCATATGTTTTTTCTAGCATTACTTCTTTAATTGGTTGCATATTATTTTATTGATTTTTATTGAGTTAGTTTTTTAACCTCTACATTCCTTTCGGCTGGAGTATTGAGAACCGGTTGCCTTCGGTGTCCATTGCCGATATCCAAAGTCCGACGCCCGGTATATCCTGCGGGTCATTTGAATGTCCGCCGGATTCGGTCATCGCCCCGAGGATCTTTCCGCCTGAGGATTCGACATCTTTCATGGCTGTGCGGATATCGTCGACACCTATGACAATAGAAGGCGCCTGCGAAAGAGGGTTTTCGGTTTTCTGGTAAAACCCGCCGTTTATGGTGCCTGGTGTTTTCGGCCTGCCGGTTTTTTCATCCGACTCCGAAGTCATGGCTGTAACATAGTTGCCCATTTCCGGTCCCATCATCTGCGTCTGCCAGCCGAAGACGTTCGTATAGAAATCGGCCATGCGCTGCTTATCCTGATAACCCATTTCAAAATGCACAACGGGATTCATTTTTTTCATTTGCGTATAACATTAAAAACTTAATTTTCTATAGTATAACATTTAGACGAGCGGGCATCATTAAACATACAAAAGAGTTTACTATAATAAAAAATGATGCCCGCAGAGTATGCGAACATCATTTGATGTGATCGAAGAACATGAAATCACGCGGCCGGTTTCCAAGCTGTGAATCTTATCGCCAGCACCTCACTTCTGCCAAGGTGTTCGGGCATTGTCGAGCACGACCTGATCTCCCAACCAGCATCGACATATAAGCGTGTAAGTTCATTTGGCGTGAAGAAGTGATGTCCGGAAGGTGCGCGCATATTGCCCTTGATCGTTCCTTTGGCAGTTGTCACGATGCAATTGATGCCTCCAGGAATCGTTGCGTCCTGCATTCTGCGGATAAGCCAGTGCGCGTTCTCTTTGCTGAATTCGTCGAGTATCCAGCATGCGTTTACGAGATCGTACTCGCACGCCAGCTTTTCCCAAAGAATGTTGCAGCAGGCAACCTCGATCGGCAGATTTTCCTGAGCCGCAATGCTCTTTACGTATTCCACCGCAATTTTGGAAAGGTCCACTGCCTTGGTGCACAGGCCGTTTCTCGCCATATGCAAGCAGTTTCGACCAAGACCGCAACCGATATCAAGACCTTTGCCGCTCGTCAGAAGATCTGCCACCTCCTTAAGGGTTTTGTCGGGATTGGTAAAAGTCCACTTGCTTTGGATGCTATTCCGGTAGCACTGGTTATAGTAGTCCGTCAGTTTTACTTTCGCCATTCGGTCCTCCGTGGTTAATTTTCTAAGGTATTTATAACACTTGTTTATATTTTAGTCAACCACTCAACCCGACCATCGCATTCATGATCCTGCCGACAGTTTTCCATGTCCGGGTTGTGATTTCCTTGCCGTGGATTTTCTCAACCTCCCGCATGAAGTCCGGAGTTTTGCCTTCAGTCAATTTCACCACGGTGCAAAGCTCTTCTTTTCTGTCCTTGAAAAAAGTGACGATAAGATAATTTGGTTTTTTGTCCTCGACGCCCTTAAACGGATCTTTCTGAATAAGTTGCTGCAATTCTTCCTTGCTGCGGACAATAACAGCTCGCTGAAATCCAAGTTGCTTGTGCATCGCTTGTTCCAGCTTTGCTTCCAGCCCTGCCGTATCTTTTGCATCAGTCTGGAAAACAACATTGCCGCTTGCGATCACCGGCCTGACATTTTTCAGCTTCAATGTCTCAAAAGCGGCTTTGAGTCTTTCGCCTTTCATATTTGGGTTTCCTGGCCCGATGCCTCGGATCAGCGCAACGTAGGTTGGCATAACATGTTATTTATAGCATATTTTTATTATTAAATTACAAAAAACCCGCCTCCAACGCAGAGACGGGCTCTTTGTTGGGGCGGGTGAGACTAGGACTTCAGATCTTCGTCGCTCCATGGCTCGCGCTTGGGGAGCTGGGAGACAAGGTCGGGTGTGACGTCCTCGTTGCGGGGCCAGAACAGGAGGGTGATACCCTCGAGTGCTGGCACGGAGACGAACGTTAGAAAGCCGTCGGGGAACTCGGGTTCGGCATGGGTGTGGACCGCCGCCTCGAAACCTTCTTCGTTGAAGATTTCCTTGGCGCGGTTTGCCGCAGCTACCCGGTCGGCGACTTCGACCGCCAAAGCGACCGAATGTTTTCCGAGCAGCTCATGCATCGCGTCGGATGCGGTGTTGATGATGAGCTTGGTCTTCGCGACAGCGTAGTGCGTCCGTCGAGCCGATACGCTGCTGCTCTTCATCGCCGGCTTGATGTTGCCGGTTTCTTGGATCGCCCTGATGAGGGCGTTCTGCGCCTTTGTGTTTGGGCAAATCGCAACGACATTGACTCCGGGGAGTTCGGTCGCATCGGTCACAATAGACTCCTTCCCTTATTTCAGGGAGTTAGAAGAAAAAAGGTCAAAAACTACTAAAGATATAGTAACATCTATATATTAAATAGTCAATAGTAGAATAGGGTCAGGAGCTATTTGGCAGCAGACTCGACTTTTATTTCAGGAATTTCAAATAGAATGCGGCAAACACCAGTACTATGCCGATGTTCACCATAAGCCGTTCCCAGAATCGGTCCCTGAAGAATAGCACGTCAGTGCCGACGATAATGCCTACCATGGCCACGATGCAGATTGTAATTAGTATCGGTCTTGTCATTAAATAAAGAATACGGCGCTATCCGGCAAAAGTCAAAAAATAAGAGGCAGGCAATGGCATGGCCGTCTTTTGAAATATTTGACATAATATAAATAGCATTATATAATCAAAATTAGTTATCTTGTGTCCTTTGTCAGCAACTATACTCACAAACACTGCTTTAAGAAGGAGGTATTTCAGCGATTTGTCCCATGTGTCTTTTTCTTCCTGAAATTGTTTCTTCGAAGGAGTTCCCATGACTATCGGTCAGAAAATCTTAGCCGTTTTCGGTGTTGCGTTCCTGCTTTTTGGTTTCAGCGGCTGTTACGTCGTCGGGACGTATATCAGCACTGGCAACGAGATTATCGCCAAAAGCGAGGCCCAAAAGGGCAGCGTCAGCGAGGTTTCGAACCAGTACAAGCGTCGCGCGGACCTGGTTCCCGGCATCGTCGAGATCGTCAAAGGTTCCGCCAGCCATGAGCTGGAGGTTCTTACCGCTGTGACCGAGGCTCGCGCCAAAGCCACCGCGACGAACATCGACGTCAGTAAACTGGCGAACGATCCGGAAGCCCAGAAGAAATTCCTCGACGCGCAAGCCCAGCTCAGCGCATCGATGACCCGGATGTTCACTATGGTCCAGGAGAACTACCCAACCCTCGTGGCCAACGCGCAGTTTCGCGACTTCCAGCATACCTACGAAGGTACGGAAAACCGGATCGCAGTCGCGCGCGGGGATTGTGTGAAGGCGACTCAAGCCTACAACACATTGATCCAGCAAGGCGTGTTCGGACCGTTCGTCGCCGGCCAGAAGGGCTTCACCCAGAGGCCGTATTTTGAAGCGACGGAAGCCGAGCAGGCGGTGCCGAAGTTCAGTTTCGACAAGAAAAAGTGATCTCGATTTCTATGGTCACTTTCTTTTTGAAAGGAGCTCACATGCGTCACGTTTTTGTTTTGGCGGTAGCAGTTGCTTTCATGGCAACTGCTACCGCC
>JARIGY010000092.1 GCA_029288535.1 Candidatus Tayloriibacteriota bacterium
ACAATAAAAGCACGAAACTTGTCATTTTGTTTTGGACTTTGCCGGCTGCTGTCGTGCTTATGATTTCTTTTCTGACAGTGCGAACTACGCACGCGCTCGACCCCTACAAGCCGATAGTGTCCGAAAACGCTCCGATCACGATTCAGGTCGTTGCTTTGCAGTGGAAATGGCTTTTCATCTATCCCGAGCAGCACATTGCGACGGTAAATTTCATCCAATTTCCAGTAAACACCCCCGTGCATTTTGAGCTGACGGCCGACGCTCCGATGAATTCATTCTGGATCCCGCAGCTCGGCGGCCAAATGTACGCCATGAGCGGCATGTCAACGCAGCTCAATCTTATGGCGAACACGACTGGCGATTTTGCAGGATCGGCAGCGGAAGTGAACGGCAATGGGTATGCTGGCATGAGGTTTGTCGCCCGATCAAGTTCGCAAAAAGATTTTAATGTCTGGGTGGATACAGTAAAGCAAGCCACAAGCACGCTTGACCAGGATGCATATGAGGCACTTTCAAAACCGAGCGAAAATAATCCCGTAACGTTTTATTCGGCGGCAGATGAAAACATGTATAATGCTGTTATAGGAAAATTCATGATGCCGGCAGGATCAATGGAAAACATGCAATGAGCATTTTACTTGGAAAATTAACGTTGGACGCGCTGCCGCACGAATGGTTTACCATCGGAGGAACTGTTGCCGTAGTCGGCATGCTGGCCACGCTTGTTATTTTCCTGACTTATTTCAAACTCTGGAAATGGCTGTGGAAGGAATGGCTGACGTCGACCGACCCGAAGAAAATCGGTGTGATGTACATTATCGTTTCGGCGCTCATGCTGTTTCGCGGTGCATTGGACGCGGCCATGATCTGGCTGCAGCAGATCCTTTCCCATGGCTCGTCGCAGGGCTATCTTTCCGCGAACCATTTTCAGCAGATCTTCACCGCCCACGGCGATATCATGGTTTTCTTCGTGACGACAGGATTCCTGTTCGGCCTGATGAACCTGATCGTGCCGCTTCAGATCGGCGCCCGCGACCTTGCTTCGCCGTTTTTGAATACGCTGGGTTTCTGGCTGTTCGTGTCGGGAGCGATACTCATCAACTTCTTCTTTATCTTCGGCGGGCAGTTTGCGGCAACCGGCTGGCTTGCCCAGGCGCCGCTCTCGGAACTTCAATTCAGCCCCGGCGTCGGCGTCGATTATTGGATCTGGAGTTTGCAGATCTCCGGTCTCGGCACACTGCTCGGAGGTATCAATTTCATAATGACGATCCTGAAAAAGCGCGCGCCAGGCATGACGCTCATGAAGATGCCGATGTTCGTCTGGACATCGCTCTGCAGCTCGTTCCTTATCGTTTCCGTTTTTCCGATCCTGGCGATGACCATCAACCTGCTTTTTCTCGATAGATTTCTGGGCATGCATTTCTTCACCACCGGCTTCGGCGGGAACCCGATGATGTACACGAACCTCATCTGGTCGTGGGGCCATCCGGAAGTGTATATCCTTGTCCTGCCTGCATTCGGCGCGTACTCGGAGATCGTTGCGACATTTTCAGGAAAGCGGGTATACGGGTATGTCTCCATGGTCTGCTCGGCTATTGGCATCACGCTTCTTTCTCTGTTGGTTTGGCTGCACCATTTTTTCACAATGGGAAGCGGTGCTGATGTAAATGTATTTTTCGGCATCATGACCGCGGTCATCGCCATCCCGACCGGCGCGCAAGTATTCAATTGGCTTTTCACGATGCGCGGCGGCAGCATCAGGTATTTCACGCCGATGAAATGGTTTCTGGCATTCGTGGCGACATTCACGCTTGGCGGCATGGCAGGAGTCATGATGTCAGTGCCGGCTATCGATTATCAAGTCCACAATACGCTTTTTCTGGTGGCGCATTTCCATACGATGATTATCGGCGGCGCGCTCTTCGGCATTTTTGCGGGCATCACCTATTGGTTTCCGAAGTTCATGGGCTTCAGGCTCAATGAGCGCTTCGGTACGTACGCTTTCTGGTGCTGGCTCGTCGGTTTCTTCGTATCGTTCGTGCCGCTCTACATTCTCGGCCTGATGGGTGCGTCGAGACGGCTCGACCACTACGACGCTTCGATGGGCTGGCAATGGTTGTTCATCGTTGCGGCTCTCGGCCTGGCTATCATCGCCCTCGGCGCGCTCTTTCAAGTCATCCAGATTATCGTCAGCGTCGTCCAAAGAAAGCAGAATATGGATACGACCGGCGACCCATGGAACGGGCGGACGCTCGAGTGGTCTACATCTTCGCCGCCGCCATTTTATAATTTTGCGGTTATTCCCGAAGTGCACAGCAGGGATGCGTTTTGGGAAATGAAACACCACAAGGAGGGGACGGAAGTGGTGTACGAAGATATCATGATGCCGAAAAATACTGCGATGGGCATCTATATTTCCGGTTTTGCGTTCCTCATCGGTTTCGGGTTTGTCTGGCACATCATCTGGCTCGCGCTTGCGGGTTTGGCTGGAGTAGTCGTGTGCGTCATTGTCTATTCGCTTGACGATGATACCGAATATCTCATTCCGGCGGCGGAAATAGAAAGGATGGAAAATCAAAGAAAACTATCATGAACGAAATCGAAGAAAAAAATAATATCATCACGCTCGGATTCTGGATCTACCTCATGACGGATCTTGTGATGTTCTCGGTCGTTTTCTCAACATATGCCGTCCTGCATAACAGCACTTTCGGCGGCCCGAGTTCTCAAGATCTGTTTCAACTTCCGTTTGTCTTAAAAGAA
Organism: Candidatus Tayloriibacteriota bacterium; assembly: GCA_029288535.1. GTDB lineage: Bacteria > Patescibacteriota > Minisyncoccia > Phycocordibacterales > JAKAEA01 > JARIGY01. The sequence continues at coordinate 2,764 of JARIGY010000092.1, forward strand.
ACATTGATACTGCTCACGAGCAGCTTTACGATGGGGCTTGCGATGCTTGCCGTGCAGAGCCGGAAAGCCAAAAGCGCCGTCGCCTGGCTGGCAGTAACGGGAATTTTGGGCGCAACATTCCTGACGATGGAAATGAGCGAATTTGCCGGCCTCATCCGCGACGGTGCAAGCTACACCCGAAGCGCATTCCTGTCTTCGTATTTTGCCCTGGTCGGCACCCACGGCTTGCATATCGCTGTCGGCCTGCTGTGGATCGTTATCATGATCTGCATTATCCTTCGCCGCGGCTTGTCGCCAAGCACGTCGCGCAAACTGACGCTGCTCAGCCTTTTCTGTCACTTCCTGGACATTGTCTGGATTTTCATTTTTACCATGGTCTATCTAATGGGCACAATGCATTGATTTTATGGACAAACCTCATATCACACTAACATCATACGTTTCAGGTTTTATTTTATCCGTTTCGCTGACGTTCTTTGCATATTGGGCAGCCACATCCCCGTCATTTGAATCAAAAAGTGCGCTCGGAATCATCATCGTCCTTGCCTTTCTTCAGCTCGTCGCACAGCTTGTCTTTTTTCTTCATCTTGGAAAAGAGTCAAAGCCGCGCTTGGGCCTTTTCATTTTCGGCACCGCTGTCATCGGCATTTCCATTCTTGTTTTCGGCTCGCTCTGGATCATGAACCATCTCAACTACAGGATGTCTCCGGCCGATATGAATTCATTCATCGTCAAAAACGAAGGCATATCGCAATGATCAAAGCGTATTACTCCCTTACCAAGCCGGGCATGGTCCGCGGCAATACTATACTTGCCGCTGCCGGTTTTCTTTTCGCGTCGCAAGGCCATGTCGATCTGCGTTTGCTTGTATCACTGCTTGCTGGCCTTGCACTTGTGATAGCGTCCGGTTGCGTATTCAATAATTACATAGATAGGAATATCGACAGGCTCATGAAACGAACCGAGAAAAGAGCATTGGCTGCCGGCGATATTTCTAAATCCGGGGTTATTGTTTTTGGCACTTTGCTCGGCCTTACGGGTCTTTCTTTATTATTTTTTTATGTAAATATTTTGACTGCGTGCTTCGCGCTCGCCGGCTTTGTTTTCTATGTCATCCTATATAGCCCGATGAAGCATCGTTCCGAACACGCGGCGCTTGTCGGCAGTGTTGCGGGCGCAGTGCCTATCGTTGCGGGCTATTGCGCCGTGACAAACCGTTTCGATACAGCAGCGTTTATTTTATTTTTGATGCTGGTCTTTTGGCAGATGGCACATTTCTACGCGATCTCGCTCTATCGCAAAGATGAATATGCGGCAGCGTCAATTCCGGTTTTCTCGGTCAAAAACAGCGCGCGCAAAACCAAGATCCATATCGCGTGTTATATTTTCGCCTTCATTGTCGCTTCGCTCACGCTCTACGGCAGGGGAACGGCCGGGAACTTCTACCTTGCGGCAGTTGCCGTGCTGTGCGTCGGCTGGGTTGCACTTTCTTTGGTCGGGTTCAAAAAAACACAAAATGATGCGCGCTGGGCCCGCCGGATGTTCCTGTATTCGCTTGTCGTTATCCTGACTCTTGCAGTCACACTTGCCGTTTAATTTAGTTAGACAATTAAAAACCTCGGAAATAATCCGAGGTTGTGTCCTGGCGGGACAGTCAAATCGTCAATGCGCACCACGTCATGGCGCAAAAAAGATCATGCCGGCGCCAGCAAGGACACATCCGATTGCAATCAAAGAGAGAACACCGAGTAGGGTCCGCATAGAAGTTCTCCTTCTGGGTAAAATGCGTCGCGTACGCAGCAAGCCTATACTCAACAGTAATACTTTTTGGAATAAAAGCAACAAGAGATCCTGCAACTAGATCAATCGGAAGATCTCGCGCTTGCCGGTGAGGTAGAGGTCGGTATATTTCGGGCCTTTTGTTGCCGGCTTTTTCGATGTCTGCTTCGCTTTTTCCTGGTTCATGCTTGCCTCAAAGGCCGCCAGACTTTCGACTTCGTATTCAATCACGATCTTATTGTAATCCGTGACGCTGTCGAGCATGACTTTCACATTCATGCTTGCCGGCATGCCCTTCATATTTTCTTTCATCATTTTCGACAGCTCTCCCGCGTGACCCGGCTTTGCGATAAATACTTCCCGTACTAGTAACATAGTATTGATTTTTAATGATTAATATTTTTATTTCTTAGCCAGAAAAGCACTGAGCTTTTCCAACTGTTGCGTAAAACCGTACTGCATGCCCTCGACCGCCATTTGCGCTTTTGGGCCTGTTTTGTGGATCGCCGCTTTGACTTTTACATTCGTTTTGCCGTTCTCTTCGGTGAAAGTAATATCTGTAGTCTGGTCGATTGTCGTTTCTTCTTTTGCGCCTTCAGTCCAAGCCTGTGCTTTATAAGAAAGCTGCGAAAGGGGATCGACAACGGTGAATTCCGCCTGCATCGGCCACAATGTGCCTTTATACGGACCCATCGCTTCACCCGCTTCCATCACAATGTAAAATTTCCCGCCAACCCGCAGGTCGACTTCGCACTCAGGGATCGAGACATTGTCCGGGCCCCACCACTGCTTCAG
>JARIGY010000100.1 GCA_029288535.1 Candidatus Tayloriibacteriota bacterium
GAGGTATACGATCGCGCCGGCGCTCTTAAGAGTCGATACCGCGTTGCTCAACATGCTGTACCGGTCGGTTTTCTGCTGAGCCGAAAGGCAGTCAGTCGAAGCAAGCGCATCCGGTTCAAGCACGACAACCGCGTGGGTGCCGCCGAGACCCTGGGCGATACCCTGGATCCACGAAGCATAGCTTCCCGCATCGCTCACGCCGCCGGCTGAATATGAGCCGCAGTCTCGATTTGGAATATTGTATGCGATGAAGATCGGTACCGCACCCTGGGATTTCGCCGCCGTTACTTTCGCCGAAACCGCACTTTGTACATTGCCGCTCCAGCCGCCGAGCCAGATGGCTTCCGGCGAAGTGGCGATCTTATCCATTTCATACGCGTCATTCGGTCGGGACGAGCGCCAGCTGTCTGCCGTCTGCTTGGCATTCGAATTCGGATTGACGAAGAACTTCAGACCGCTGAGCGCGTCGCCGGCAACCTGCCGCATAGACGCGCTTGTGAGAACTGCGGTTGCAGCTTGCACCTGCGTTTGCAGTGCGCTGCCGCCCGTCACGGTCACGGGAGCTACTGCCGCATCCGGAGTGTAAATATCTACGGCGGATTCGCCGATCACGGTTCCATTTTTCTGGGTCGCTTTGAAGACGACATGGTACGGGCCGTTGCCGTGCCAGTTCCAGTTTGTCACATCGACGGGCGCTTCCTTATGCGGCGCGTCGGCATACGAATCCGACATTGGGTTTTGCCGGCCGCCATCTACAGACCAGGTCATATCGTAGTCGCTTAAGTTTCTATCGTTGACGACAGCCTTGAACGGCTGGAGTCCGCTTACTTTCGCATTGTTTGTCGGCCACCAGATCCCGACCGGGCCGTCGGCCTGAACTCGGGTCGTAAAGAATGCCCTGAACGCCAAAGCCGCTGTTACAATGAGTATGATTGCTAGAGGAATTTTTAAGACTGATAAAGGATGTGTCCGCTTCTGCGGATGTTGATCTTGTGTATTCATTATGACACTAGGCAAAACTAACTGATAAACTCACCTGTTCAGGGTAGCGTCCTGGAGTTTTTTGACAAGAGCTCTGCAAACAAAACACGCCTTTAAGCCATATTGAAAACAGCAGACCAGACATGCCGGCGGTTTACAACCTCAGCAATTAGCGATTGCGCTTCCGATGGAGAAAATACTCGATGAAAATAGGCGAAGCGGACACGACAATAATGCAGACAATGATAAGCGTCAGATAATGCTGGACCGAAGGGATTTTAGTGCCGACATAATAGCTCAAGCCGAGGACGCCGCCGGCCCAAAACGTGCCGCCGATGAGATTGTTTCTCAGGAAAATCGCATACTTCATTTTACCGACGCCAGCCATGACCGGAGCGAAAGTCCGGACGATGGGCACGAAACGCGCCATGATGATGGTTTTCGGTCCGTATTTCTGATAATACTCTTCGGTGCGGACAACGTACTGCTTTTTGAAAATCCATGAGTCTTCGCGGTCGAATAGTTTCCGGCCGAAATAGGTACCCGTCCAATAGCCGAAACTATCGCCAAAAATAGCCGCGGCGATAGCCAGCGGAATGAGAACCCAGATTTTAAAATACCCCTGCGAAGCGGCGATGCCAAGCGTGAACAGCAGCGACTCGCCCGGCAAAAAGAAACCGAGGAAGAATCCCGACTCAGCGAAGAGGGTGATGAAGATAGCGATATAACCCGCTCCGATGATGACTGAAACGAGATTCGGCATGAACTTGATTATACCAGAGATGGATGAGAATGCTGAATTTTACGGTAGAAAATATTGAAGAAAATACCGGCCGCGACGATGACGACAGCCGAGATCAGGATCGGCGATTCCGGCGTAATGCTTGCGGCTATGAAACCGGAAAGGATCGGCGGGATGGACTGGGCCAATGCCTGGACCGATGCGCTCACGCCGAGAATCTCGCCTTGTCGCGTCGCATCAACAGATTGTGAAATCAGCCCGGGGATATTGGCCTGCGATAAACCGTTGAAGATGGCAAATGGCGGCACGATCCAAAGCAGGCCGGCGCCCGTGCCAGGCACGAAGAAATCAAAGATGAATATGCCGGTCGCGATAAGGCTGACGCGCAAAATCGCCGACTCTCGCCAAAGGCGGGAGATGGTGCGGGTCACAACCGCCTGGCTGATCGCGATCCACAAGCCTACGAATGCAAAAAAGTCGCCGATGTTGCCCTGCGTGTAGTGGAACCGGCTGATAAGGAAAACTCCGAAGAATGTCGTGAAGAACGTAAAGCCGCCCTGAAACAGGAACGAGGTTACATAGAGCGACCGCACGCCTTTCATATTGAATGCCTTGCCGATATTGATGAGCGACTGCGCCCAGTGGATCGCAGAAACGCGGAACTGCTTGAGCGTTTCCGGAAAAAAGAAAATAACCGAAAGCGTGTTGATTGCCGCAAGGATTGCCGCAAACCAAAATGGCGTCGATGCGCTGAACCAACTCACTGTCGCAGGGTCGGCCAATCGTCCGCCGAGATATGGGCCGATGATGAAGCCGAGACCGAACGCCGCGCCGATCAGGCCGAAGTTGCGGGCGCGGTCTGCCGGCGCAGTGCTGTCGGCTATCGCAGCTTGAGCCACGGAAATATTGCCGCCGGTGATGCCGTCAAAACCTCTTGCGATGAACAGGAGCGGCAGATTTTTCGTGATGATGCCGAATGCGAACACAACGTACGAGAGCGATGTGCCGGCAAGCGAAAACGCCAGGAGCGGCTTGCGGCCGTAGCGGTCGGAAAGCTGGCCCAGAATCGGCGTAGCGATGAACTGCATCAGCGGGTAGATGCCGGTCAGAAAGCCGAAAATAATATAGCCCTGCTTGACCGAATAGCCCCTTGGCAAAAGATAGAACGGCGAAGCCGGGTTGGCGAGAAGCTGCGGCAAAATCGGGATCAGGATACCGAAGCCAAGCAAGTCGACGAAAACAGTGAGGAATATGACTATAAGGACGCGGTTCTTTTTCATCAGACTACCCTACCACATGAAATCGCTTATGGACAAGCGTCACGACGATCAGAAGCACGAAGCCGGTAAGCGCCATGAGAGGAATCGTGATGTAGCCGAAACTGACAAAATAAAGCTTAGTGCATGAGGCGCCGTGAGCGACACCTGTCTCTTATACACATCTGACGCTGCCGACG
>JARIGY010000033.1 GCA_029288535.1 Candidatus Tayloriibacteriota bacterium
GGTTATGGTAAATCGAATGCGTCATACGCGATCGCACACCGGCAACCGCCGAAGCCACCATGCTATTAAAGTAGCAAAGGTTTTGATGTGTGCCGACTGCGGAGCCCCAAAAATCAACCACGCCGTATGCCTCAATTGCGGCAAATACAACGGCCGGGTTGTCATCGATGTCAACGCCGCTATCGCCAAGAAAGAGAAAAAGGCGAAGGCCAAGGCAGCGCAGACGACTACATCCTAACGCTTAATTATGGCCAATAGGCACCTTTCACGTTCGATTGTTTTGCAGTCGCTCTACGAGTGGGATTTCGGAAAAAAAAGCGAAGGCGAAGCACGAGAGATCTTTAAACGAAATGCGGATGAATTCGCGCCCGGAATGGCCGACTTCGCATTTATGGATACTCTCCTTCAAGGTGTGCTGGCAAAGCGTGTGGAACTCGATAATGTCATTGGCAAAGCCGCTCCCGACTGGCCAATAGAAAAGATTTCGGTCATCGACCGGAATATTCTGCGTGTCGGACTTTATGAACTTTTGTTTTCAGACAGGAAGGAAGTGCCTGCCAAAGTCGCTATCAACGAAGCTATCGAACTCGCCAAGAACTTCGGCGGCGAGACTTCGGGCCGGTTCGTCAACGGCGTGCTCGGCGCTATCTACAAGGAGATAGGCGAGCCGGGCAAGAACGAAACTTCAAAGAAAAAGCATGCGCATGTCGAGGATAAAAACCTTCCGGTCCTGATGCTTGGCGGAGCTGTGGTGTATGCCCGCGAAGGCGATGAAGTCTATCTGGCGCTTGTCCATGATGTGTTCGGCCACTGGACTCTTTCCAAAGGTAAGATAGGAGATAGTCCGGAAATCGCAAACGAGAGCGTGGAGGAAAGTACGCTGCGCGAAATAAAAGAAGAGCTCGGCCTCCCAAAACTTACGATAAAAGAAAAGCTTGCCGAGAACGAATACATTGCATTCAGTCCCGAATCCGGCAAAAAGAAAAAGCATGTCACGTATTTCCTCGTAGAATCCAGCTACGTCGATCTCAAGCTCGAAGAAAAGGGCGGTCTCGACGACGCAAAATGGTTCAGGCTCAAAGACATCCTCGATCTCAATTTTTATAACGACATCTTGCCAATAGTGACCAAAGCGATTAATATCATTTTGGCGCAGAAGTAGCGTCTCCATGACCAAAGATTTCTCACAATTCGAAAAGGCCAACGGCCTTGCATTTAAGGATAAAGCGCTTCTGCGCCAGGCTTTTACGCACCGCTCATATTTGAATGAAAACAGGGGGCTCAACATGGAGCACAACGAACGCCTTGAGTTCCTGGGCGATGCGGTGCTAGAGCTCGCGGTGACCGATTATCTTTATCACAAATACCCCGGCAAGCCGGAAGGCGAGCTTACGTCGTACCGGTCTTCGCTGGTAAATTCCACGACGCTTTCCGATGTTGCAACCCGGCTTAAAATCAACGACTACCTGCTGCTTTCCCATGGCGAATCAAAAGACACCGGCCGGGCCCGCACTTACATTTTGGCAAATACTTTCGAGGCGCTCCTTGGTGCACTCTATCTCGATCAGGGTTTTGAAGGATCGAAGCCTTTCATAGCCGCGCACATCTTTCCGCTTATCGACGCTATTGTCGAAAACGAAGCATGGATAGACGCCAAGAGCCGCTTCCAGGAAAAAGCCCAGGAATATTCGGGTATTACTCCGGCGTACAAAACTATTAAAGAAACCGGTCCCGACCACGACAAGCAGTTTACTGTCGGTGTCTATCTCGGTAGCGAGCTCGTCACTTCCGGCGAAGGCCGTTCGAAGCAGGACGCCGAACAGAACGCCGCCAAGAAAGGCTTGGATACGAAGGGCTGGTAGTGCTCCCACGTCACCCCGTTGATAATTGACTCTTGCATAAAATAATGTTATTTTACTTCACAGTGATTTGCGGTTCTTTAATGCAGAATAATGCTGCAGATCGGAGGTTTGGAGATCGTATGTAATGTGTTCGTAGTCCAGTGTCTTTTTGGAAAGGAGACTTACATGTCTCGATTCAAGACTGTGCTCGCGTCCCTCGCATCGTGTTTCCTTGTGTCGGCAGCGTTTGCCGACACGATTTCGGTTTCACCGTCGTTGGCGCCGAATGCGTTCGGTTCGCCGTCGTTTGCCGGCTACCAGTCAAACGCCGTTTCGGCCCTCGAAAACGGCCAAACGGCAAATGGCAATCCGAATGACCCGACGTACTATCGTCAGGTCACCGGCCCCTTGGCAATTTCCCAAAACATTGTCACGAACTTCGGGGCATGGAACGGGAAGGCTAACCCCGCCGGAGCGTACGCAAATGAACTCGGCAACCGGCTGACCTTCGGCCTCGATGCCGTGGCAACGCCGGGAACGACGTTCAGCATTTCGGATCTGAGCTTCTCCGCGACGAGCAGCGATGTTTCGGATTCGCTCGGCTTTGATTTCGGTGCCGGTTCCTACACCTACACCTCCTCTTATATCGGCATCAACTATGGCGCAGACGGCGTCAGAGGCGGCGGCGATGATACGTTCATCACGAGCGGGCCGAATACCCAGCTTGTGAATGAAATCGTCGGGCGCGGTTCGGGCAATGCCTGGGCAGTGCTCAATACCGATCCTGGACTTATAAACCAGGACAAGATCAATGTCGGCGCGAACGCGATTTGGAATGCCAATGGCGGCAACCCGATCACGTTTACCGGCACCTATTCGATCGGCGCTACATCGGGAAGCGGCAGCGTACTCTTTGATAGTCCGACTGCCGTGCCGCTGCCGGCAACCGCATCGCTTGGTCTGCTCTTTTTCGTCTCACTGGGCATCGTCCACGGTTTCAGGAGGTACCGTCAGCCCGCACTCGTCACTGTCAATTGATTCGTTTTGCATTCTCCACCGATCGGCGCTCTTGCTCCGGTCGGTTTTTTGTACATGTAAACCTGTAGATAATCTGCTATAGTTACACCAATGTATCTGAAATCGCTTGAAATATCGGGTTTTAAATCTTTTGCCAAAAAAGCGGTTTTGGAATTTAACGCGCCGATCACCTCCATCGTCGGCCCAAACGGTTCCGGCAAATCAAACGTTGCGGAAGCGTTTCGGTTTGTTTTGGGCGAGCAGTCTATAAAGTCGATGCGCGGCAAGCGCGGCGAAGACCTTATCTTTAACGGTGGTAAAAGTTTGGGCCGTTTGAACCGCGCTTCGGTAAAAGTTATTTTTGATAATGCCAGCCGCGCGCTTGCCATCGACTTTGATGAAGTGTCTTTAGAGCGCGTTGTTCATCGCGATTCTGCAAATGAATATTTCATCAACGGCAGTTCGGTGCGCTTGAAAGATATCATTGAACTTTTAGCTGGCGCACATATCGGCGCATCTGGTCACCATATCATTTCGCAGGGTGAAGCGGACAAGATTTTGAATGCCAATCTGAAAGAAAGAAGGGAGATGATCGAGGACGCGCTCGGTCTCAAGATTTTCCATTACAAGCGCGAAGAGAGCGAGCGCAAGCTTGAAAAAACAGAAGAAAACCTGAAGCAGGTCACTTCATTGCGCAGGGAGATAGCGCCGCATATCCGCTTTTTGGAAAAGCAGGTTGAGAAAGTGGAAAAAGCCCGCGAGATGCGGATCAATCTGGAAAAACTGTATTTGGAATATTTTAAGCGCGAGTCCGTATACATCCAGGCCGAGAAAACCAGGATAGACATCGAGCGCGCCGAACCTGCCACCAAGAAACGCCAGCTCGAAGTCGAATTGGCCCAAGCGCAGTCCACGCTCGAAGCTTCCGCCGGCCGCGACCGGAAAAGCGAAGAGCTTCTGTCTTTCGGTTCGAAACTCCACAATGTCCGGGCCGAGCGCGACGGTTTCATGCACCAGATGGGCCGCCTTGAAGGCGAGATAGCGGCCGAAGAGCGCATCATCCGCAAGCAAAAAGAATTCGCGGCTTCAAACGACACCAAGCTCATTGCTCTGCGGGAGGTTGAAACTGTCGCCGAGTCTGTCTACGCGCAAGTCGCCGAAGCCGAACTTCAGGAAGATTCGGCAGCGCTCAAATCTATTTTGCGCGGCATCAGGGATCTTCTCGTCGGCTTCATAACGCACAACAGGACGGAGACCGATACGACGGTAATTTCCGAAAGCGAACGCGAAATAGAAAAGCTCAAGACTTCCAAAGAAGAAATCCGGATCAAGATAAGCGCCACGCAGGAAGCCGAACGCCTGCTTACCGAACAGTACGCGCTTTTGCAATCTGAAATAGAAAAGGAAAAAGACAAGGATCGCGATGCCGAGAAGGCGGTTTTCCGGATCCTGGCCGAGCAGAATGAAGTCATTTCCCGGCTTCATACCATCATGGCGGCCGAAGAACGAGTGCGCATCATAGAGGCTGATTTCAAACGAGAACTTGGCGAAGCGGCGGTGCTTGTCGGCCGCGCTGTCTTTGATTTTGAAAAATATAAAATCATAAAGGGTGCCGCACCCCTCGAAGCATCGGTAGATGCGGAGTGGGGGGAAGTTGATCTTGAAGCAATAGTCAAAGAATCCAGGACATTTCAGGAGGACAGGCGCAAAGCTATCGAGCGCATCAAGATCCGCCTCGAAGACGCAGGCGGCGGCTCAGGCGAAGAAATCCTTAAAGAATACAATGAGGCCAAAGAGCGCGACCAGTTTTTGGAACGCGAAGTTTCCGACCTTGAAAAGTCGGCCGAAACCCTGCGCGTGCTCATTACGGACTTGGAACAGAAACTCGATATCGAATTCAAGACCGGCGTAGAGAAAATCAACAGGCAGTTCGGAGAATTCTTCGCGCTGATGTTTGGCGGCGGTTCGGCCGGCCTGCAGGTTGTGCGCGAGCAAAAAAGAAAGAAGAAGTCCGATGTGGAAGACTTGCTCAATGAAGACGGCGCCGCCTTCGCT
>JARIGY010000061.1 GCA_029288535.1 Candidatus Tayloriibacteriota bacterium
GCGCTAAGTTCTGTCCCATTTGTGGCGCTGTTTGCCAGTCTTTAAAGACGTCAGTCGAAGCTGCCTAAACAACAGCAGTACATCATGACCTTTCTACTCCCCACCTCACAAAGGCGGGGAGTTTTTATTGCCTACCTCCCATCCGGCGCTTCATCGTTCGGCGCGCTTGTCGGGTCGACATTTTCCGAAGGAATGCCGTCTTCAACGTCGTCTACAATAGAATCCGGATTCTGATCATCCGAGTCATTATCCTTATTATTTGTTCGTATATCGTCTCGATTCATATTTTTATTTTTTATTAGTTATTATCGTATATCGATAGGCGCTTTGTCCCCCAACTGAGCCTTGAGCTCATCTAATATTTTTTGCTTGCGCATGAATATCTCATTCTTGACGCCCGGACTCGCCGTGAGCTTGATCACGAAATTCTTTATGTCGAGATCCTTCTCGTCGAGATTGATTTTCGCAACCCTATTGACGATCGAAATCACCGCGTCTTTCTCGAACTTCGCGCCCTGGAATATACTTTTGAACTTATCAAGAAACCCGCCGAGGTTGTTCATTTATTTATTGATCGGCATCACCAGATACGTGAATGATTTATCGCCTGCGCCTTTGATGATGAGCGGCCGGGTTAAGCCGTTGAAATCGAATGACATACTGTCCGCTTCGAGCGATTGGAAGCAGTCGGTAATATATCTGTAATTGAAATTGATATCCAAATCGTCGCCATCCAAAACCGACTCTATTTTATTCACGCTTTCCCCAACGTCGGCATTGCGGGTTGAAAATTCAAATGTTTTTTCGCTCGGATAGGCTTTGACAGACAGTTTGTTGAATTTATCGGAGAAAATAGTCGCGACTTTGAGCGCGGAAACGACATCCTGCTTCAGAACGATCACATGCGTCTTGAATTCCTTGGGGATAATCTGTTTATAGTCGGGGAAAATGCCGTCGACGATGCGCGACGTGAGATAAACGCCGCTGAAACTGAAGGAGATCTGGTTTTTACTGACCGCCATATCGACTTCGCCTTGCGCCCCTTCGAGGATCCGCATGATTTCCGGAATATTCTTGACCGGAATAAGAATCGAGCCGAAATCTTTGAGATCTTTCATCTTCACCCGCTTTTCGGCAAGGCGGAATGAGTCGGTTGCGACAAAGATGAGCCCGTCTTCGTCGGCATAAATGTAGACGCTCGATAATTCCGGCTTCATACTCGACGTCGCGCTCGAGTACCATACCGCCTTGATTCCCCGTATAAGCTCTTTAGCCGATACTTTGTATGCATTCTCGCCCACTATCCTCGGGATGGTCGGAAAGTCCTCGCTCGGAAGAGATTTGATGACTGTGGTTCCAGCGTCGGTCGTGACTTTTACATTTCCTTCGGTTGTCTCGAGCGTTACATTCTTGTCCCCGATGCTCTGGGCCAGAAAACTATTCAAAATAGATCCGGGAATCGCCACCTTGCCTTCTTCGATCACTTTCACCGGCACAGTGATCTCGATCCCGAGATCGAGGTTGGTCGACCGGATGACGACTTCATTGCCCTTCGCCTCGATCAGGATACAGCTCAATACCGGCAGGGTTAAATTCTTGCCGGTTATCTTCTCGGCTCTGTTTACGGCTTCGGCTAATTTCGATTTGGCGCATTCTATTTTCATGGTGGTCTTTATTCTCTTATCTATTCTATATATAAATCTATTACTATACTTAGTACTGTGGATAAGTGGACAACTCCCCTATATGGCGACAGCTATGGCTGCTTTCCGAAACCCGACTGTGCATAACTTTTGGTAACATTTTGTCGGGTGTGAATAACCCAGTCTGCCCTGCGAATTGTCCCCATTTCATCCCCACTCTGTTCACATCATATCAATATCTTATCCACAGGTTTATCCCCACTATCCACACTTGGTTGTCCCCAGCTTATCCACATCAGAACATCGAGCGGATCTGCTTGAGCTCCTGGACCAGGATATGGTTGGTCTTGAGTTCATTCTTGATCTTTTCGCAGGAATGGATGACGGTCGTATGGTCTCTTCCCCCCAGTTTCTGGCCTATGGAAGGATACGATACGTCAAATTCCTCCCTCAAGATATACATAATGAGCTGGCGCGGCCGCACCACTTCCTTGCGGCGGGTCTTTTCGTAGATGCTCGCTTCTTCGATATTGTAGAAATCGGCGATGGTTTTGATGATATCCTTTACCGAAACGGCTTTTTTCGGCTTGGTATTGTTCTTGATCAGGTTTTTGATATCGACCAGATTGAGTTCCCTGCTTCGGAGCTGGGATTGGATGATGATGGAATTCAAAACCCCTTCTATTTCGCGGATGTTGCCGTCTATCGTATTGGCCAAATACTCGACTATATCCGGAGAAAGCTCGAAATTCTGCATTTTTGCCTTGGCGCGGAGGATTGCAGCTCTCGATTCCTGGTCCGGATGCGGAATATCGATGATCATGCCGGCAGAAAAGCGCGATTTGAGGCGCTCTTCCAGGTTTTGGATGTAGTTCGGGTGCTTATCCGAAGAAAAGATGATCTGCTTGTTATCATCGTAAAAGCTGTTGAACAGATGGAACAATTCCTCCTGCGACTTCTCTTTATTTGAGAAGAACTGGATGTCGTCCATGATCATGACGTCGTATTTGCGGTATTTATCCTTAAAGCTGTTGGCCCGGTTGTTCTGGACGGCGTTGATGTAGTCGATGGAGAATTTCTCGGAGGTCAGGTAATACACCCGTTTTGAAGTAGTGTTTTTCAAGTAGTTGCCAACTGCCTGGATAAGGTGGGTTTTGCCGCGGCCCGTGTCGCCATAGAGGAAAAGCGGGTTGTAGGTGCCGCCCGGTTTCTTGATCACCGCCTGGGCAGCTGCATGGGCAAGCTCGTTGAACGGACCGACCACGAAAGACTCGAACGTGTAGCGCGGGTTCAGGTTGTCTTCTTTGTTTATATAGTAATCGCTGAGCGGAATTTCGCTTGTGGAATTGCTTTGGACGATTTTCTGCGGCTCAAAATCACGCTTTTTCTGCTCATCTTTGGAAACGACATATTCGATAGCTCGGATTTCGGCGACATTGCGCAGGCACTTCAGGATGAATTTATGAAACTTGTTATTGAGCCAGTCTTTGACGAACACGTTGGGCACACTGAGAAACACCGTGCCATCTTCTACCTTCACAATGTACGTATCCTTGAACCACATCTTGAAGTTGGCGGGCGAAACCTCGCGCTCGACTTCTCCCAGTACGCTTTCCCAAAGTTTAGTAGTATCGTTCATAGATGAGAAATGATTCGTATCATTATATACTTCTCAAAGCAGAGGTGAACTTGTGGAAGGTTTATAAGTATGTTGATAAGTTGTGGATAAGGTGGGTATAACGCATTTCGCCACAAATATCCATCAGCAATAGACTCAGGATTGCCGTATTTACTTTTTAGCGCATCTGTCGTATACTCGCCTTTATGTCACAAACGTATCAACCCAAGAAGCGAAAGCGCGCAAAGACCCACGGGTTTCTCGTCCGCTCACGCACCAAATACGGCCAGAACACCCTGAAGCGCCGCCGCCAGAAGGGCCGCAAGCTTATCACGACGGTATAAAGCCGCAGGAATAGCTCTCATGCTTTCCCACAGCAGACGCGTTTCGCGAACTCTCTTCGAGAAGATCCTCAAAAAAAGCACCGTATCTCACGGTGCCTATTTCTCGCTCAGGATCGGCTCAATTTCCGAGCCAAGCCTCTCGAACACACCTGAAGCAAGCCTCTCGACTAAGCTCGAGGCAAGCCGGTTTTCTTTTGTCGTATCCAAAAAAGTGGCCATGAAGGCAACGAAACGCAACCTGATCCGCCGCCGCGGCTACGCGTCTCTCGAGCACTTGTCCCCTCTTATCAAGCCGGGCTTGGTAGTTTTATTCTTTGCCAAAAAAGGCATCGATACGCTTTCACAGAAAATGCTGGAAGACGCGATACTGGAAAGTTTAAAACAATCCCGAATTCTGATACAATAGCCCTTATGCAACACGGATTCTTCGCCACAGTTTTTTATATCCCTTTTTATAACGCTTTCGTATATCTCGTCAATATCCTGCCAAGCCATACTGCATGGCTCGCAGTCGTGCTCCTTACGCTCATTATCCGCTTCGTCCTTTTCCCTCTTTCCAAGAAATCGATCCGCACCCAGCTTCTCATGAAGCAGATCGAGCCTGAAGTCCAGAAAATAAAGGAAAACGTCAAAGATAAGAACGAACAGGGCAAACAGACTCTCGAGCTTTATAAAAAGCGCGGCGTCAACCCGTTCGCCGGTTTTTTACTCGTGCTTATCCAGCTCCCTATCCTTATCGGCCTCTATCGCGTATTCCGCAGCGGCTTTCCGAAAGTTGATCCGACCCTTCTTTATAGTTTCGTCCATGCGCCGGCCATGGTCTCGATGTTTTTCCTCGGTGCCGACCTGCTTACTTCCATCAAACTGCGCTTTGTCCTAGCCGTACTTGCGGTCATTACTCAATTTATCCAGATCAATCTTTCATTGCCGAAAGTCACCCGCAAGGAAAATGCCACGTTCCAGCATGACCTCGCCTACAGCATGAACATGCAGATGCGCTACATCCTGCCGCTCATCATGTTCCCTATCGCCTATATCTCGTCGGTGATCGCACTTTACCTCATCACGACCAATATATTCATGACCTGTCAGGAACTCTTTGTGAAGCGCAAGATGGAGGCTAAGTTCAAGGCAGCGATCTAATAAAAATCTCTCCGTCTCCTTCGGAGACACCTCTCTTATAAACAAGAGAGGAAATGCGCGCTTGCTAAATTGTAGAGTTAACCTCTAGTGTTGTTGTAAGGTTCCCCTCTTGTTTATAAGAGGTGAAGTTGGGGCGGGACCCAACTGCAAGACGTCGGGGGAGATTGTTACTGCCCGATATTCAAACTCCACAGCGTGTAATCCTTTTTGTTCGTAAACAGAAGGTAGTCTTCGTTTGCGCTCAATGAAAGGTTGGTTGCGTCGATGCTCTGGTTGAAATCCTGAAACGGTCTGCTGATGACTTGGGTCGTGCCTGCGGCCGTGTCTATCTTATAGATGGAGTCGGTAAACGAAACGAGACCTTGGTACCACGCATCGGGGTAGGAAGCGGCAGGAATACTGTTGGGAACGGCGCAATACAATACAGTCGGAGCTTTTTTTGACCAGACGCACTTTTCCGCCAGAGTTGAAAGCGCAATCGCGGTCGTTGCGTTGTCTTTTGGAGATAAGATATTCAAAGCGTTATTTGCATCCGAATATGCGATTTTTGTTACAGCGGGGTTGGCCAAGACGGTCAGGCCGGCAATGTTCCCCAGGATCTCGGTGATCGATCCTGTTTTTGCGTTCAAAGCGTAGCTATGTCCAGGTACATTGCTTGATGGTTTTGTGGTCAGAACAATCGTACTTTCCTGCGGCCATGAGACGAGCCATTCGGTAAGGGGCGCGGAGAAGATCTTCGCCGCTTTGGTGCCGTCGGGGTTTGCAACAAAACCGTTCACTCCCCCGCTTTGCGGTACGAGGTAGAAGATCTTGCTTGTGCTTGGAGAAACAGCAAGCGCTCCTATGCCGCTCGGGAGGAAACTTCCTTGCAGGCCGATCTCGGAAACTCTTGTCGTGCTCGAGATATTTGTCGAAACAAACTTTGCCGAATAGGTATTGATCGTGTTGTTTGCCCTAACTGATTGAAGAATGACTGCTGCGCCATTGTTTGCCCAGTATGAATGGCTAATGTCCGGAAGAGTGGTGTTGGTGACTCGGCTGAGGGTTTGAAAAAGCGTATTAAAGCTGAATGTGTTGCCGGTAATGCGATCGACAAAACTGATGGTCGGCCTGCCGCCATTCTGAATAAAAGCTCCGCCGGCTGTCGGAGCATCGACGATTTTTACGAGCGCTGCCTGCTTTCCGGTTGTATTAAACGCAGTGGAAACCGATGTTTCCGTGGTTGGTTTTTTCAAGGTGATATTTTCCGAGGACTGGCCAAATGGGTTCGCACTGGAATTTGCGGGAGGCACTACTGTGACCTGCGGCTGTGCCTTTGTTCTGGAAATAATAAGATATCCTCCGATTCCTAAAATAACTACGAGGCACGCTATGGCGATGATAATGGTTCGTTTGGACATATTTATGGAGTGCTAGTGATATTATTTTTGTCTTGCAGCGGTGTTTGTATGCATTCGCCTGCTTTTTGGCCAGCGCTTGCGCTTGGCAATGCGGTCTGTTCGTATTGGCATGCAAGAAGAGTGAGGTTGCTGTAAGTGGTGCTATTTACGTTTGCCGTAAAATTGTATCCTTGGGTATTTGGAGTGCACTTAATAAGCGATGGATTCGATTCTTTGTTTATTTGAGCTTGGCATGCCTCAAGTGTAGGATATCCATTGGATAAGGTAGAGTTATCTTCAGCACGGACAATATTGTAAACCGTTACCGGACTGCATGCCGCAACTATCTTGCTTGCAGGCTGGGCATTTTGAGCCGAAAGGCACTCAGCTTCGGAATTTAAATTGTAAGTCGCCGCTCCGCCCACAGTCAGGGAATAAAAACTATTGTCATCCAACTTATTCATATCTTCCTTAGTGAGACCTTGCACAGAATACCTTGTTTTATTTGTCGCCAAGAAAGAATATTGCTGGAGAGTCGCATTTCCACTTCCGATATTATAATCCGAAATAACTTTCTGATTGGCAGAATCATCTTGCATATTGGCCGCAGAACTTACTCCCAGATCATTATTCAGCACCGAAAAGTCCACGAGCGCGGGGTTTATGGTCTGAAGCACGAGATACGAAACCATGACAAGCAGGAAGCCGAAAAGCGCATTCCGGATGCGTTTTCCGGCGTCTGATTTGCCGGAAAACGCATCGGTCGACATATATTGCACGCCGCCCACAATGACCATGAGCACTGCCAGGGCGGCCGAAGCGGCGATGGTGAGCTTCACCAGGCTGATGAGAAACTTTGTGAGGTTGCTCGTGTCGAGGCTAACTCCCTGAGCGGTAATGGGTGCAAGCGGAACATATGCAGGCTGAGCGTCGGCGGCGTGAGCGCTATGCCCTCCCATAAGAAACAAAATTCCAACCATCATGCTTGTCGCGATAATGCCGGACAGGATCGTTCTTTTAGAAAGTGTTTTCATATTAGAAATGTAAATTGAATGAAGTGTCGGCAGATTGGTTGGTGTTCGCTACTGGCGCATTGGCAGTAGCTGAAATCTGGGTCGTGCCGGTCGTGGTGGCGTCGTTGCGTACCGTGAGGCTGTTGTTTGCATTGTTTTGCACTGGCGAACCGTTAATATCCCAAGAGTAAAGCACGTTCGGGTACGCTGGGTTGGCCGTGTTGAAAAAATAAGGCACAGCGGCAATATTCAATTCCTTTGTCGAAAGCTTCATGTCGCCCTGCAAAGCGATATTGTAGAGCGTGCCGAGAGCGGGGCTGGCCGCATAGGTTATGAGGACAGGGGCCGAAGGGTCGAGCGTAATGCTTTTTGTGGCGTTTATGGAAGTGTCCTTACTGGTCACGGTAACACTAATGTCCGTGGATTTGTATGTTGCCGAAGCGTCGAGGTCGAGGGTGTTGCGGCCATAGCCTGAAGCATCGCCGAGGACTCGGCCGTCTTTGCTCCAGGTGTAGATAAGGTTGGTCGGCGACAAGCTCGCAGTGCTCCTGCTGAGGTGCGGCACTGCCACGACCCGTACGGATTCTTTAGGCGTAAAAAGCGCTTTGCCTTCGTAAAACGGCGGCGTATAGGACTGCGCTTCCCATAAAAGATCTACATTTACCGAAGAGAACGGCATGGTCTGGGTGATAGTGTTCCCTTCCTGGGTGCGGACAATGACTTTGACGGTAGTTTTCGTGCCGACAGCGCCAAGCTGGGTTGAAAAAGTCCGCAGGCCGGTGCCACTCGAAACTTTTCTGCCGTTTACGTACCAGGTTATGGAAGCAGTATCCAGATCGCTCAAGTAGCTTGTGACTTTAAAAGATACCGTGTCCCCCGGTTGCGGGCTGTCCGGCGTGCTGGTGACAAGTACGGACTGGGCGTTCGGGTCGGTGGCAAACTGGGCATGGGCAAACCCAAAAGGCAAAACTGCGGCAATGATAGCAAGACCAACGACGCGCTTTATGATTCGAGTCTTCATTTCGTCCTATTGTAACATGGCAGCGTGTGTAAGAGGTTGGTTTCTCCACATCCAGAGGTCAAACTTCTACGCATTGTTTTCTGTCGGCTCCGTGTATGGGCGCGATGCTCCCGCTTCGTCGATATCTTCGGTATCTTCTTTTATTTTCGGCAGATTGTCGGTGTGCTTTACTGTTTGGGTTTTCGACATCGGCATCATCGTTTCATCAGTATTTTCATCTTCCGGCCTGAGTTTCTTGGATTGTCGGGATTGGATATTTTCTTTCCGGTCCTGTTCATATGCGGCCAAAAGGGCCGGGTCGCTCCGGTCGGCCGGTGAGATCTGATGTATCCTTCTTATTCCCGCTATCTGGCTTAAGCGGGCATCATCTTCGCGGGTTTTATCCGGCTTCTGCTTCAATTCATCGTACGCGTCGCCGTTTGGAGCGTCGGGCAGCCTTCGTTTCTCGGCTTTTTCCTTTTCAGATTCCGGTTTCGGTTCGTAGCGCCTGATGCCGTCAGTCCGGGTGTTTGGCTGATCCTCCTGTTCTTCTGAGTATTCATCCCCTACCGTATCATTTTGAGTATATATCCTCTGTTGCTTAATGCTGTAGGCCTCCTGCTCAACAGTCAACGTAGCTTCTCCTCGGGCTGCGTTAAAGGCTTCGTCCTCAGTCTGAATAGCTTTAATATTCAGGTAAATAACATACGGCATAGCCGAAATAAACGTACCTATCAATGGAACGAGTCCGACTATGGCGGAACCGAGATTCGTTTTCCATTTTTTGCTGAGCGACGCGCCTCGAAACTTAAACCACATCCAGAAAATAAGCCATGCAACTGCGTCCGAAAAGAAATTTACTATCGGAATGAAGCTGACAACCCAGAATAATATGGCGACCATAAGCATGGTCATTTTTGCCGAGGCGCCGATACGCTCTCTTGTCCCGTAATCCATTTACTTATTCAGATTAAATTCTTCCTTGGCTTTTTTGATGGCGAGAATCTGGGACGGATCGGAGGTGATGATCTGGTCCTCGGTATATGAAGCGATGATTTTGATGGCCACGTGCTTGATGCCGGCAAAGAAGATCCCCTCTCCGACGCTTGATTCGAGCAAAAGGTACTTTTCTTCATCGGTCAGGTTGAACACCTGCTGGAGCTTGTCGATGGATGATGGCGACTGTTTGAGCAGGATCTGGATCGACGAGTTGGTGATGATCGGCATGCCGTACGGGCTTTTCAGGAAGTCGTCCACGTCTTGGGTGATAGTGGCCAGGCCGAGATAGTATTTGCGTCCTCGCTTCGCCAGGCTGAGCAGGAATGAAGCCGTATCTTCGGATTTCATCATCCACCACGCCTCGTCGATGACGAGCAGGCGGCGGCGGACGTTTCGGCGGATGGCATTCCATATATAGTGCATGACGATGTACATGGCGATCGGTTTGAGTTCGTCTTCCATGTCGCGCACCGAAAAGACGATGAATTTTTTGTTCATGTCCACATTTGTAGGGCTGTTGATGAAACCGGACCAGGTGCCTTTGGTGTACTTGGTCAAGCGCTGAGCGAGCGACTCCCCTCCTTCAAGGCCGGCCAGGACGAGTTCGAAGTCGGAAAGGAGCGGCGCGTCGAGTTTGGAAAAGTCCGCATCCGGCGTGATGTCTTTGAGTGCGTATGTCTCGGAGATCGCCCGGTCGATAAGCGCATCCTCTTCCGGAGAAAGCCCTCCCATCATGATCCGGAAAAGCCCGACCAGGTTGATGATGTTGGAACGCAAAACCTGGGCCGGTGATTCGTCTTCGGCAACAGGCGGCAGATCGAACGGGTTGATATGGTGCTCGGAGTTGAGGGAAATGTTGAAATAGCGGCCGCCGGTCGCTTCGGCCAGATACTCGTATTCGCGCTCAGGGTCGATGACGATAACTTCGGTGTCGAACATGAGGGTTCGGATGATTTCAAGTTTTGTGTTGTACGATTTGCCCGAACCGGATTTGGCAAACGTGATCGAATTGTAGTTCTCGAGCGAGAAGCGGTCGAAAAGCACTAGGCTTGAGTTGTGGCGGTTGATGCCGTAGAGGATGCCTTTGTCCGATGTGAGGTCGAATGAAACGAATGGGAAAAGGCTCGAAAGCGGCGTCGAGTTGAGCTTTGAATGGACATTGAGTTCGTCGTTGGCGAGCGGCAAGGTGCTGCGGAAGCCCTGCTCCTGCTGGAAAAGCGCTGGTTTGACATAGACAAGTTTCGCTTCAAGGACGGACTTGATCTCAGTTTCGATCCGGTCGAGCTCGGCTTCGGTCTGGCCGTAGATAGTCATGTAGAGGCCTACGTCGAAGAGTTTTTCCTGGGCCTGCTGCAGCTGGTCGCGCAGGTTTTCGAGGTCCTGGTAGGCCACGTCGAGCATCGGGTCGCGCACCAGGCCCTTCTCTTCCCTCATCTGGATCTGGCTTTGGACTTCAGCCACCTTTTTTTGGAATGTCCGCAGGATGCTGGCGGTTTCTATCGGATGGATGAAAATGGAAATATCGAAAACCTGGTCGAGGTTGATGATCGGCGAGAACCAGCTCTCGGCCAGAAAGCGCGGATACGAGATCACGAAGAACGAGCGCAGGATCTTGTCGCCCAGATTGAGCGAGCGCGGCGAAACCTTGAGGGCAGACGGCGCCAGGATGTCGCGCAGCTCCAAGGTGGCGGCTTTGTACATTTCCTGCGGCATGATGGCGGTCGATGCTCCGGCAACTTCCTTCTTTTTTAAAAAATCAAATAATCCCATGTTATGCGTTCAATTTTATCGGCTTCTCGGTGTCGCCGGGGTTGAATAGTTTGTAGAAAAGCTCGATGATCTCCTCGGTGCCGAGCTGGACGACCCGGATGCCGGTGCGCGAAAGCCCCTGTTCGATGACCGAGACCCGCTCTTCGATCTGGGCCCGGTTCTCTTCGAATATTTCGTCGGCTTTTTTCTCCTGCTCTTCCGCCGCGCCCTTTTTACTGAACATTCCCCTTCCCGACCCGCCTTTCTGCAGCATGGCCGGCGCGTACGGCACGACGATGAAAAAGCTTTTCGTCATGATGTTGGTGTCGTCGGTAAATTTTTTGACGAAGCCGATGTATTCCTGGGTCTGGATCTTGAGCAGGTCGTTGGTTTGGACTTTTCTGCGCTCTTCAAGCAGGGCTATGTACGGCCGGATGTCGAGCTTGCGCGACTGGATGACGATCTCGACCGAGAAATCGAGCGAATTGAGAAAATCCTGAAACTGGAAAAGGATAGCGCCCTGCTCGTCTTCGGATTTGAGAGCGAAGTTGACCGACGAAGCCATGACCAGCGCGCGCATCGAACCGTCTTTGAGGATCGCAAAACCGTCGCGAACCTCTTTGATGGGAACAAAATCTTGCGTTGGTTTGCCGACAGTCTTTTGCATCATTCTATTGTACCACGAGCGCTGCTTCCCTTTTGTGAATAACTATTATTTTTTGGCCGTTTCCGTAACGGGGTTGAGGGATTCTTTCGTTCCGAGCGCCCAGCTCATTTCTTTGAGTTTGCTGTCGGAAAGTTTCGGCACGAACACGGAGCCTGAGTCCTGGTCTGCGGCCGATGCCGATGCGACAGGCTTGGCAGGTTCTTCGACTTTGCGCCAGATGTAGAGCTTGGTGGTGACGAGGTATTTGCTGGCGGCTTCCACGACCGAGATGAACGGCCGGCCGTTGTAGGTGTAAAAAGCCAAAGCGAGCGAAAAGCTGGCGATCGGCAGGATAAGCAGCGCCGCGAAGAAAAGCGGCATCGAAAGGAAGATGACCAGGCACATTCCCCCGCCGCCGGCGACGTAGATGAACTGCTTGACGGTCAGCTTCCAAAAAAGCTTGTCTTCGACTTCGACAAATTGTGGAACTTGGAACTTCATGTGGTTAGTATAGCATTTCTCCCTACTCGATCGGCTCCCTATACGGGTCTATTTTTGGTGCCGGAGCAGGTGCCGCTGGTGCGGCTGTCTGCGGATGCGCCGGAATGACCATTTCTTCCTGAGGCATATTGAACGAACCGCCCAAGCGGGCTTCTACGATGCTTGGTCCGTTTGGTTTGTTCATCTCCTGCGTTACTGGCGGTACTAGCGAAGTCTTTGCAAATGTCTGCAGAGGGTTATTTGAAGTGGGAACTTTGGACTGCATAGGCGTAGGTGCAGCGACAGGCCGCGGTTTTTCGTAAGGGTGCGCCACCGGCACTTCAAGTTGTTTGTTCAAGATCGAATTCGGAGTATTGATTCTTTGCACTGCCACTTCCCTTTCCTCTTCCAAAACAGGCAGGTTGTCGGGAACATTATTTGGTTTGATTTCAGGTTTTGCTTCGGGCTTAGTTTCGACTTTAACATATGCCGGCACAGCGATTTCGTCATGGATGACTTGCGTCCCCTCTTTACTAGGGTGAGTTCTCTCATCGGCAATCCCTTTTGTAGTATTTTGAATTGTCTCAGCAATAATGGCTTTTACATCATACAGGATCATGGTATCGATATCTTTTGCGATTTTAAGGCTTATTTCTGAACTCAGTTGGAGTTCGTTCTGAATACTCTTGAGCATTTGATCGGTATCTTCGATTGCCAACAATACATAAAGAACTTCATTTTTAAGTATTTCGACTTCTGGATCGGTAAGACCATACTTTAAGCCAATACTTGCCACGTCCTTTGTCCATGCAAAACTAGAAACCTTATCCTGGGCTTGCGGTGGAAGAAGTTCGTAGAAAATTTGAATGATATCTTTTTGGTCGTTCATATAATCTTTGGATTAAAGTTCCTAAGTTGTTGGGGGTGTACTAGGTGCTGCCGGTTTCGATTCCTTTGCTTCGTCTATACCTCCCACTCCGGCATCCTTGAGAAGATCTTTCAATCCGTCAATTGGAGACGAACCTTTCTTTGCCTTATCCCTCAAAGATTTTGCTGCTTCTTTTAGGGGTTCCGAATAAGTGCCGCCTTCTGTTAGTCGGCGGTATAATCTCAGAGGATTGAACACTGCCGCAACAACTTTTCTTGGCAACCCTCGTGCTGCGTCACTTTTCTTTCTCTCCTCATCGGCTTTCATCTTCTCGGAACTATATAATTCGTTAGCTTTTTTATTTCTTATATCTTTCAAAATCTGTTTTTTCTCTTCTGCTGTGGCCTCAATCTTCTCTATGGGCAGAGCGTTAATTGCATTTTTCTGGTCGTTATATACTCGAGCTTGAGCATTTGCTCTGTTCCAATTTTCTTGTGCAGTTTGCTGGTCTTTATTTGGATCTTTTCGCTCAATGTCGTATCGAGCAATTTTTTCTCGCTCTTCTTCTATTTTTTCATTAAGGTTAGCAATTTTAACTCCTCGAACATAAACTTTATTGTCGATTAGTTTGTCCGCTTCTTTCTGAACCTCTTTATCCTGCTCCTTTGCAAAATCTTCTCTAAGTTTTTTATTATCTTTATCTACATCGATAACTGAATGTTTGCTGCCAAATTTTGCTCCTGCAGCAAGGCCTGTGGTATTTTTTTGAATGTATGACCCTAAACGTGTGCTGGCAATAGGCCACTTTTTAAACTTATTATCAAGGCGATTGAGGCCAGTTGCCCGTACTGTGCCTCTGCCCATATAACCCTGGGTCACTTTCCGCGCGCCTTCTATCCTTTTCAATCCCCCTTCCGTTATCTTACTAAACTTTCCTCCTACTTTGCCGGATTGGGTTTTTGCTAGTATAAGTGCAGCATTTAGAAGCACGATCAGGACAACAAAATGGATTGCGACATCGGTGAAAGTATTAGTATTTTTACCACCGATACCAGCGGCTATGCCTGCCGAGACATTCTCCTGGCTAGTGCTTGCAAATTGGGCGCTTACGGTAACTGTTACCCAGATGAAGAACATGTAGAGAATTGGGAACAGCAACTGGCCTCTAAGCGCCGTCCACCATCGGTCGGCCTGGCTTTTTAACTGAGGCAGAACACCTCCCATGAAGGCAATCGGTGAAGACAAAAGCAGCAGGATGATGACAACATAGCGGAGCATGAACAGCCATGCTGCCGCAAGGAAGCTGAATGTGGCAATAAACATAACCACGCATTTCATGATTATGGTGCTAAGGAGGGCAAAGAAGGTATAGCTGCCAGGCGCTGCTGCAAGACTGGACATTCCGAGCAGTTGAACAAAACGGGTTGAGATGCTTCCGCCTGCGCCGATCGTGTTGTAAAAAGCCAAGGTAATGATGTTGGAAAAATCAATGAGGACTTTTGCGATAAAAAGGCTGAAATTTATGAAGATGGCGGCAATGACAATCTGCATCAATACGCGTTTTGCATCCGCGCTTTTAATATCGAGTATTGTTTTGACTCCAACATAGAGAAGGATGAAGATAAACGATAAATTGGCGAGGTCACGGAACATTTTCCAAACGGTATCGATGCCCTTAACTGCCGTGATGTTGTTGTTTATGTTTACAACGCTGAATTTAATGACCGCATCAAAAATAATACCGGCGAGCCTCAGCAATAAACTAAAAATTTCGAGAAATATATTTCCAATCCAATCTACGGCATTGTTAATGCAATTACCAACATCAATGCCCGATGTGACTCCTTGCCAGCAGGCTGTTTTTGAAGCGTTTGCGGTCGCTATCGATTCGTTATTTAATTGATTTAAATCTTTACCAACAACATGCGATGCTTTTATTAAATCATTGTGAATGTTGTAAGCCGCCTGTTTCATATTAACCAGAAGATTTTGAGCATCTTTTGTGTCATTTTTCAAAACAATATCACCTAGTGCTTGATCGAACTGAACATACAGGTACTTGTCGTAGTACATGCGAGCATCTGAATTGAGGGGTTTAACCTGGGCAATTATACTTGCATCTTTAGCTGTATTCTCTATGCCATTCAATTGATTCAGATCAAGGATTCCCGCCTGCAGCGTTCCCATAATCTCGTTACAGATAGATATATTATCAGCACTCACATGTCCAGATGAACAGTCATTATTTATATAAGGGACATCATCAAAACCTGAATTCGAAGCAAGTGACAGTTGAGGGACGGCAAATAGCAAAAAAACAAATATAAAGATAGAAGTTATTTTTTTGTTCTTTGAAAGAAAGTTCATATATTTCTCCTATTGCACAATAACCGTCCTGCTCAACGGGCCTGATGAAACGCCGGCGCTGTTCGTGACGCTGTAAGTGATGCTGTACGTGCCGGCTCTTGATGTGTCGATGCTTGAAGCGCCGCTCACGATCATCTTGTTGGAAATGTCCCCGTCTGCCTGGTCTATAGCCACCGCGCCCGGGTCTTCAAACGCACTTCCCTTTGCTACGGTAAGCGGATTTTCGCCGATGAGGGTAACGATAGGGATAACCTTGGCGAAGATCTGCACGCCGGCGATCTCAAGCCGGGCATGGTGGTTTTCCTGAATGCGGACGTAGCGGCCGATAGTGCCTGCTGGCGGAGTGACAGTGGTGAGGTTGCCTCGAGGCGAAGCGGGCACGATAACCGCGCTCTTCCAGGTGCCCGGGCCGTCCGGCGGAAGGTCGTTGCCGCCCATCGGGTTTTGGGTGATGGCGACGACGTAGTCGGTGAGGTCATCTCCGAAACCGTCGGCAATCCGCGGTGTGATGTCGATATGATCGATAGGTTGCTGTTTGCCCAGGTCTGCTTGCCACCAAGGGTTGTCCTGCGACTCGGTCATGGAAAGGCCGCCGAGTCCGGGGTCGCGGTTTTTGAAATTGGTAAGGGCAATCTGCGCGTCGTGGGCGCCGAGCGTGCTCGACTGGGTGGCAGTAGCGCCAAGGCCGGCGTTTTGCAGGCCGGCAGTCCCTGTGCTTCCCGTCGGTATTGTTGTGGTATTTAATGTAGTAGTTGTGTTGATGCCGGTCGTGCCGTTGCTCGAACTATTCTGCGGATTTTTCGGTTTTAAATATTTGCCCGAAGAGCTGTTTGAATTGTCGGATGAGCTGCTGCCGCGCAAGCCGTCTTTATTGTTGATGAGTTTACTGACGAGCGATTGGGCAAGGACAGTGACAGCGTCGTCCCATGTCTTGGCCTGTTCGAGCTGGCGGAGATCGCTGGTGAGGACGCTGTCCGCCTGGGTTTTTATAACAGAGCCGGGAGTGACGACATTGCCGTTGGCATCTTCCTGGGAATGAAAACCGTTGCCCCATGAGAGCTTCTGCTCTTCGATCGCCTGCTTGCTCGCGATGTTTGCACTGATGTTGTCCTGCTCGGTAAGATACGCGCCGATAGGGTTGCTGTCGTCGTTTTGGGTGACGGCAGCCCAGGTATCCCAGCCGCCGCCGCCTTCAAAATCGCCACTTACAAAAGTATTAAGCTTATCGGCCCCGACCTGCCTCTCGGCCGTGCAGTTGCCCGTGCTGCTGACATTGCTTGTGCCGGGAGTGTTGAAGTATGAGCCAAGACCGTTGACTACGTCCGCTTTGAAATATCCGCAGAGCGGCGCATTGTCCCCGCTCAAAGCGTTGACGGAATCGGTGCCGGTCTTATCGTGGACGCTATTGAGGAAGTTGCCGAGATTGGTTTCGTACATCGGGTTGCCGTTGTTGCCGCCGTTGATCCAGGCAATGACTTCTTTTTGCATCTGTTCGATGATCAGTTTGACGGCAAATTTCAAAATCGAATCGAAACTCGTGAATGGAATCGGGATGCCCCATACGCTGTAGCCGGTGTGGACGGTTTCCTGGGCGCCTTGCGCATTGTTGTTGATCGGAATTCCCAGAGTGTCTCCAAGGTCGGTCGCCTGCGCTTTGTTTACGAATGAATTTCCAAAAATCGGCGCATAGGAAACCAGCAGAGTCGCGACGAGCGCTCCGGCTACCAGCTTCTTGGCATGTGATTGTAAGCGCATCTATGGTGTTAGGCTACTCCAGATTTTTCCGCTGTCGGTATTACTGAACAGTATACCATTGCCTGCAAGATAACTGGCGGCGGTTTTCAACAGATTGATCTGATTTGCGCTATCCTGCTGGTAATTGTTGATGCCGATGAATCCGCGGACCGAATCGGAAAAAAATACCGACATATTGTCGACGTCGTCGGCCAAGTGGGCGTAGCCGTTTATTATTTCCAGATAATTTGCCGCCTCGTTTGCCGGCGCCGGGATCTTTTGCAGGTCGAGCGCCAGCATGCGGTAGCTTTTTGCGATCGGAGAGAGCTCGGCCGCAACGGTTGTCGTGCTGTTTGCGTTCTGGTCGGCCGAAATGATATCGACAGGGCTCGTCTTCAGGCTTTGATAGTAGGTAATGACTGTTTTAGCCACGTTGTTGCCGAAAGTATGGGTTTTTTCCTTGTCTAAATCAGAAAATGTCGAGATATCCCTTAAAGTGAAGCTCTGTGCCGATGTCGTGGCGTATGTTGTCGTCAGGTTCTGGATGAGCTGCGCTTCATTGTCGGTCGTCAGGGTGCCGCTGTTTTTGAGCACGATATAATTTTGGGCGAAATCCTGGGAAAGGTTGCGGGTCAAAGAACTGCCCGTGTCCACTGAGCTATTTGCCGAAACTTTATTGAGAAGCTGCGTGCGGACGTTTGCTGTATCGGTTGGCTGAACGGCTACCACGCTGTTGCCTGTGCTGGTCAGGGCGCTGTCTTTTTCCTGGCCTACTGTATTGCGTACGGCGACACCAAGAACAATGAGGCATCCGAGAGCGATCGTTATTATTTTCTTTGAAGGAAGCATTTAGGTGCTATAATTATAGCATGGCAGCGCGCTCGGATTCTATGCATAAAAAAATACTTATTTCAGGTTTGGTTTTTTCTTTATTTTTCCTGCCTTTCACAACGTTTGCATTTAGCCGCGATTTGAAAGTGGGTACGGTAAGCCAGGATGTGCGCCAATTGCAGGTCATATTGAACAGCGACCCAGCTACGCAAATCGCTTCTTCAGGCATCGGTTCGCCCGGCCAGGAGTCGACCCGCTTCGGCGCTCTGACAAAAGCCGCGGTTATCCGTTTTCAGATCAAGAATGGCATTAGTCCTACCGGTTTTGTGGGAGCGCTTACGAGAAGCAGGCTCAATAGTGCCGGCACCCTTGCGCCTTTGGCAACGGTCACAGACTTCCCTTCAAGTTTTGCCTTGAAAATTCCTTCCAACAGCCTTGCCGCTTCAAAACCAAGCGGTTCGGTCACTTTTTCCGATATCTCCGACCCTTCCCAGTCGGCGGCGGTCGCGGTGCATATCAAGTCTCCGGTTATCGCGCAGAACAAACCGAATGCGC
Organism: Candidatus Tayloriibacteriota bacterium; assembly: GCA_029288535.1. Classification (GTDB taxonomy): domain Bacteria; phylum Patescibacteriota; class Minisyncoccia; order Phycocordibacterales; family JAKAEA01; genus JARIGY01. The sequence continues at coordinate 18,370 of JARIGY010000061.1, forward strand.
CGGTTGTAGACTCCATCAATCCTTCGGTCGTGACCTCGATCAATCAGACTATTACCGTGACCGGTTCGAATTTTTCAAATGACACATCGATTTTCACCTATTTCGGTTCGGTCTCGCATCTCGCCTCTCCCGATGGCAAAACACTCGCATTCAAACTTTCGGACTTATCAAATCAGCCGCTTCTGCAGACGATGTATGCCAAAAAAACCCCAGGCCTCAACTTCGCCATGCCATTCGTGGTCTCGACTTCGGCCGGAGTTTCTGGCAGCAGCCAGTCCTTCGTAGTACAATAGGGCAAACATGAATCAAAAAGTATTACGAAGCGTTGCCTTCCTGTGCATCCTGAGCGTTCTTTCTTTCTATACCCCGCGCATCATCACTCCCCAAGCCCATGCCGCCACCTGTCCCGGACCGGGCTGTTTCGGTGGTGTTGATATTTTCAATTTCGAGTGCGACTGCAGCGACAATTTCCTTATTTTTTTCGCACCGCTTTACTTCTACGGCAGCCCGACGCCCACAATGGGTCCGATGGGTTACGAACAGGGCACGATCGAGTATTCCACCTATGACATCAGTCCGACCAAAGCGGCCCTGGGTACGTACGTACAAGGCGTTCCAACCTGTTACATCTATGTCGGTGAAGGCTGTGTTTCTTTGCCGAGCTATGGTTATATTCTGCCGTACACCGGTGCGTCGCAAATGGGCGGCGGCCTTTCTGTGATAGGCAGCGCGATCGGCGGAGCGGTAAGCGCCGGCGGCAGCGGTTCGAATAACGGCGGATCGAATAACAATGGCGGTACTCCTACCCAGCCGACCCAACCCACCCAACCCACGCAACCTACCCAACCGACTCAGCCTGTAACTCCGCCTACCAACCCTGTCGCACCGCAAAGCGGCAAAACAGTCGTCGTATTCGTGAGCGGTGGCGGCATGACGCACGACGCGGCCCTGAGTGTCCAGGCATATGCCGCTTCATACTATAAAGCCAACCTGCCGGCCGGTACTCCTATAGCCACTTTCGGTTACGACGACGATATTATCGGCGGTCTTCGCTCACGCTACCCTGGCTACAAAGTCATTCTTACCGGTCATAGTTTTGGCGGCGAGGCTGTTATCCGCGCGGCGGCCGGGCTGGGCATTCCTATCGAGCTCCTTATCGCTTTCGACCCTGTGCATTCACAAAGCTACTGGCAGGCATCCGACTTTCCGATATCAGCCAATGTAAAAAAAGCCATCGTATATCGCCGTGAATTCGTCGACGGCACTCCGGCGAGCGGCCTTGAAGCCAACCCCCGTCCCCAGGATATGAACGTTATCTATCCCGAAGACCCTTCGCAGCGAAACAACCAGGATTACGTCAATACCATGCACGGTTGGGCCGTGTGGAATGAGAATTATTTCCCTTATATTATTTCAGCGCTGTAAAAAGGCTTTTTATCTGATCCAATGTCAGGTCTTCGGCGCGAATTTTCTCACTTATTTTTTCTTGTGAAAATACTGAAACGAGTTTTTCTCGAGGGTAGTGTTCACTTAGGTTCCCTATCAGCATTTTGCGCTTGTGGGCGAAACCAAGTTTCATGAATGTAAAAAATTCCTGCTCAGAAAAATTTGAAAAGAAATTTTTTGAAATATCGCTTATCGCGATAATGGCAGAATCGACATTTGGCGCGGGAGAAAAATATTTTGCCTTTACAGTCATGACGTATTTAGGGTTGCCGTAGGCTTTCACGCTCATCGAGAGGATGCTTTCTTTGTTGTCCCGGGCCACTATGCGCTGCGCCACTTCTTTTTGCAGCATGATCACCATTTTTGAAGGTTGAAAATTGCTTTCCAGAAACTTCTGCAAAAATGTGCCGGTAATGTAATACGGAATGTTGGCGATGATTTTATACGGATGCGAAAAAGAAACATTAAACTCCAAAATATCTTTCTCTAAAATTTCCAACTTCCCCGCTTCTATTTCTGCTTTGAACTTTTCCTGCAAAAGCTCTATCAAACGATGGTCTTTCTCGACAGCAATGACTTTCCCGGCAAGCTTCACAAGCTCTGCGGTGAGCACGCCTTTGCCCGGGCCGACTTCGAGAATAGTATCTTCAGCTGCAATGTCTCCGGCAGTTATGAGCGCCCGCAAGGCTTCTTTGGACTTCAGAAAATTCTGGCCGAGGGATTTTTTGGCGGGGATCATGGTATTCAGTCAAAATAAATCGTCTTGAAGCCGGTTTTGCGGCTGCCGGTGCGTTCTTCCGCCTTGGTGATGTCGTCGTCCATTTCCACCATGAATTCGGACGGCACGTTCATCTGCTTCGAGCCGAAAATAGTGCGCATGCCGGCGTAGGTCAAAAAGAGCCGCTTGCGCGCCCGGGTCAGGGCGACATAAAAGAGTCGGCGCTCTTCTTCCATATCC
>JARIGY010000063.1 GCA_029288535.1 Candidatus Tayloriibacteriota bacterium
GCCGGAAGGGGTGACTACGTCCGGCGAAGGGCTTACTTCGCCGGAGCAGGCAAAGCAGTTCGTTGCAGAAACCGGCATCGACCTTTTTGCGCCGGCTGTCGGCAACGTGCACGGCATGATGCGGGTCGGACATGATCCGCGGCTCGATATTCCCCGGGTAAAAAATATCCGGGAAGCGGTCGGCATACCTCTTGTGCTCCATGGCGGGTCTGGCACAGAGGACGAAGATTTTGTCGCCGCTATCAAAGCCGGCGTCAGTATCGTCCATATCAGCACCGAGCTGCGCCGGGCATACCGCGACGCGCTTGCCGCAGAGCTTGCCGCAAATCCGGACGAAGTGGCACCCTACAAGATCATGAAGGATTCGGTTGCAGCCATGGAGAAGGTTGCCACTGAACGTTTGCGTCTTTTTAATTCGCGTTAGTTTTAAAAAATATAATGACGAGGAGTCCAAAAAAATCTAAGCATTCGAAAATGGTGGCATGGCTGCTTCACAGGCGTTTGGCAAGAAGCAAAATGGGCGCCGAGCTGCGATTGGTCGCGGTGAGTCTGGTCATGTTCGTTATGGCTTTTTACATCTCGTTCGCTTCTGTCAAAGTCGGCAGCGCAGCGCAGAACCTGACCGAGAAATACGGAAATATAAACCAGGCGTCGTTTAGAGTCGAACACTAAAAACATGGCCGGCGTCGAATTTTATTCGGAGGATGAAGGAGGACAGCAAGGACATAACGCGCCCTATCAAAGGGTTCCTGTCCCGATAAAGCCTCCGCTAAGCAAGAAAAGACAATTCATTGCTATGATCTTCGTAGGAATTGCGATTGCGGTTTCGGTATTTGTTTTTCTTAAATACACTGTTCTTAAGAAAAACATAAATTATGTTGATTCATACAGAAATGTCGACCAAAAAAATTTCATCCCGACAAAACCAGAGCAGTAAACGAAACGGTTTCACCCTCATCGAACTCATGGTGGTCATTTCCATCATCTCGCTCTTGTCGAGCATTATTTTTGCCAGCGTCAACGTGGCTCGGGCCAAAGCCCGCGATGCCCGGAAAATAGCGGAAATCGATTCGGTGCGGAGCGCGCTCAGTCTCTATTACAGTACGAATTTGAAAATGCCGACCATGTATACGTGCAACTCTCTTCCGTGCACTGCAGACAATACGCGCAATACTCTTGAAATAGAAGACCAGACAAATCCTACAAACCCAAGCACGGAAAGCGGCAAAGCATATCTTGCGACTATGAATGATTTGGTAAACAGCCATTATCTGGCTTCGGTACCGAAAACCCTAAGCGGCTCATCGTATGCCTATTACAACTACGGGTCGTCAAATCAGTTTGGAGCCATGTTCGGCACTTCTTTTGAAGTATCAAAGGCAAAGGTCAGTGCGGGCAGCTGTACATTTCAGGTGACTGATCCTAAGAAATTTAGTTGTCTTGTAAATAGTGTCACTCCTAATATTATTGTAAATTGCTGGTCAATGTGTCTCTTTTATACTGATACGACCGGAAATCCATATGCTGGTGGACCGGGTAATACTGGTGTTAATCCTAGTGCAGACCCAAGTACTTATTATGATGGAGACGGTGGAGGAGAATGCATACAAGTCGTATCGCTTTGCGACCCGTCAAACAAAAACGATTTCTGCTCGTGCAACCCGTTCTAGTAAAATAATTTTTCTAAAATGCCGACCAAAAAAATTTCATCTCAGCAAATGCCGAATAATAAACAAAGAGGTTTTACTTTGGTTGAGCTCATGGTAGTTATTTCCATCATTTCGCTCTTGTCGAGCATTATTTTTGCCAGCGTCAACGTAGCGCGGGCCAAAGCTCGGGATTCAAGAAAATTGGCAGAAACCGATTCAGTCCGGAGCGCGCTCAGTCTTTATTACAGTACGAACCAAGCGATGCCAAACATGTATACTTGCACGAGTGCATGCGCTATCGACAATACCCGCACGACGCTTGAAATAGAAGATTCTGCTAATCCAACAAACCCTACGACAGAAAGTGGCAAAGCTTACAATGCTACGATGCAAGAACTGGTCAATAATAAAAGCTTGAACAGCATTCCCCATACGCTTGGGGGAGGACCATATAGTTATTATAACTATGGCAAGAATACTTCGTATGGCGCAATGTTCGGTACGACATTTGAAGTGACCGAAGCCTCAAGCAAGATCTCCTGTTCTATTC
>JARIGY010000073.1 GCA_029288535.1 Candidatus Tayloriibacteriota bacterium
AAGGAGAAACCCTGGTTCTTCAGTAGAGATTTCCCTGTTCTGCATCTGCGGAACAGGGATTTTTATGCTTGATAAAATGAGTTGGCACACAAAACCCCTATACCTTGCGGAATAGGGGATTTATGTAAGTGAGACAAAGAAATCGGCTGTAAAACAGAGAAAACTATTTTACCGCTTCCTTCAAAGCCTTTGCTGCGCGGAACTTCGGCACCTTCATGGCTGCAACATCAACCATCTCTCCGGTGCGCGGGTTGCGGGCTTTTCGGGCCTTGCGCTGCTTTACAGCGAAGATCCCGAGACCTGCGATAGAAACCTCCTCGCCCTTTTTGAGGGTGTTGATGATGGATTCTATCACTGTCTCGACAGCCTGCTCAGCCTGAACTTTCGTTCCGCCAAGCACGCCGTGAACGACGTCAACGATACTTGATTTGTTCATGTGAGTTTCATTACGTTAGTAATACGACCCTATGACAGGAATAATTATATAATGGGCCGTATAATCTGCACAGGGCTGGAAAAATTATGAAACAAATATTGCTACCGTGCAAATTCGATGATTCTCGCTTCGCGGATGACGGTGATTTTGATTTCGCCGGGATATTTGAGCTCGCCTTCGATGCGCTTGGCTATCTCGCGGGCCATTTCTTTGGCTTCGAGGTCTGAAACATCGGCCGGAGTGACAAAGATCCTGATTTCACGGCCTGCCTGCAAGGCGTAAGCTTTTTCCACGCCCTTGAATGAGGTTGCAATGCCTTCAAGATCCTCGAGGCGCTTAAGATAATTTTCAACACTATCGCGGCGGGCGCCGGGACGGGAACCGGAAATAGCGTCGGCTACCTGGACGATGACCGACTCGGGAGTTTCGTACGGATATTCGCCGTGGTGAGCCTGCATGGCCTTGATCACGTCTTCGGAAACGTTGAATTTCTGGAGAATGCGGCGGCCGATCTCGACGTGGGAGCCTTGGACTTCGTGGTCGACCGCTTTGCCGATGTCGTGCAAAAGCGCGCCGGCTTTAGCAACAGACACGTTTACGCCGAGCTCTTCTGCGATCATGCCGGCGACATGGCACATTTCAACAGAGTGTTCCAGGACATTCTGGCCGTAACTGGTGCGGAAATAGAGCCGGCCGAGGATGTGGATGACGCGAGGGTCGAGGTTGAAGACTCCGCACTCGTATACGGCCTGCTCGCCCTTTTCTTTGATCTTCTTGTTGATTTCGTTGTTGGCTTTTTCCACCATTTCTTCGATCTTGGCAGGCTGGATGCGGCCGTCGGCAATGAGCATTTCGAGCGCAGTGCGGGCGACCTGGCGGCGGACGGGATTGAAAGAGGAGATAGTGATGCTGCCGGGCGTATCGTCGATGATGACTTCGACGCCGGTAGCGCGTTCAAATGCCTTGATATTGCGGCCTTCCTTGCCGATGATCTTGCCTTTGATGTCGTCGCTCGGGATCTGGACGGTGGTTGCCATCACATCGGAAGACATCGAGTTGCCGAGGCGCTGGATGGCGGTCGTCAGAATTTCCTTTGCCCGGTTTTCGAGCTTATCTTCGCCTTGGATCTCAAGCTTCTGCATCCGCACCATGATGTCTTCCTCGCTTTTCTTTTCGACGATTTTAAACAGCTCCTGCTTGGCTTCTTCGGCCGACAGCTGTGCGATCTTTTCGAGCTCGCGCAGCTTGTCGTGGTGCATGTTGTCCACTTTATCCTTGATGATCTTGATTTCGCCGATCTTAGCCTTCATTTCCTCGACTTCGGAGTCGATATCGCCCTGGCGCTTGTCGAGGAGCTCTTCCTTCTTGATCAGGCGGTCTTCGGTCTTTTTGATCTCCATCTCTTTGGCTTTGACTTCATTCTCCTTCACTTTGACTTCGGCCCGGACTTCGCGGAGCGTGTCAATGGACTTCTTCTCGGCTTCCGCAGTGATGACTTTGGCTTGTTCTTCGGCGTTGGCCATGAGGCTCTTGATCTCAAGCTCTATTGAGCCTTTTTTGCCGAGCGCGATGGCGATGCGCAAAAAATACCCGGCTGCAACTCCGATAATGCCAGCCAATCCTCCTGCGAGGATGATTGTTGATAATGACATGGGTTTTTAAGGCCCGATTTTCGTCCCGGTACTACACTCCGTATGTTGTATAAAGAGATTCTTGTGCTCGAAGTAGGATTTTTGAAAAGGGAAGCATAAGTAGGAATACTAGGAAAGAAATCAAGACCGTATAATTAATTCAGTAACATTTGTATCATACAAGATATAGCCGAGAATGTCTAATGCATGAGCTTGCAAAAGAATTAAGCTTTGATATAGTCATGATATAAAGTGCCTTCGGGCTCCGAGAAACCCCGCTTAACCGCGGGGTTTCGATTTTAGGAATTTTCTGAGTTTGGACGTTATATTTTCAAATATTTCATTTTCAAGCGTATACATGTTGCGCTTGAATCTTTTTACGCTTAACAGTTTAAGTTGGGCAAGAATCACAGAAACTTTTTTCAGGTCTGGATCCGTAAAGTTGTGGTAAAAGTCAAAAGGCTTCTGTCTCGTCGATAACGGCACGACCCAAAACATGTGATTATTAAATTTTTTAATCACAAGGCCCGGCCGAGAAAAGTTATCATTGCTGCCATTTTGTTCAAATCCTATATTTTTACCGAAGATACACATCCAAACTTCACGTTCTTGGGGAAATAAATTCTCAGCACTTACGC
>JARIGY010000093.1 GCA_029288535.1 Candidatus Tayloriibacteriota bacterium
ACCTCGTCGTCGGCAGCGTCAGATGTGTATAAGAGACAGTCCTCCATCATTCTGACGATCTCCGACTCGACGCTCATGACATCATCGGGATTCATCATCAGGATGGTAGCAGTTTGGATCAGGCTATGCTGCTGCCCGCCTTCGAGACCCAAACGCAACTTCATGATCATGCGCTTTTGCTGGGTGACCAAAAAATTGAGAATGGTAAGAAGGTCGGCTTTATGGATGCTGTTCGAGAGGTCGAAGTCATCAAGTTGGGTTCTGACACCTTTTTCCATGTGCGTTTCCTTTCGTAAAAAACAAAAAACCAAACACTACTTTACACTATCTAAAAATAATGTGCAAATATAAGAAAGCGGACAGGGGACTTCCCTATACCTATAGAAGCAGGGGAGGCAACACTCTCTCACTCTACCTCACTCTTTTCGCTTCCCGTTTTTATGACAGGTATGTGCACACAAAATATTCTTAAATATATTTTTACAGAATAGCGGGGAAATTTTGAAAAGTAAGTAAACATGTTGTAATAAAAGGCATCTGTGGATAACTTTTAGGGAAGTCCTCTCCTCTCAGACATGCATGTCGCACAATATATCTTTGCGGTCGTAAGGAAGTGCAAATATGGCTATATGCTTATACAGATTAGATTTAAGAAAAGTTTTCAGTGCGTTTGGTGTTTTCTCTTTGTTTGTATAGATGCTTATTTTTTATGTTTGAATTTCGAGAGTTTCAGCTTTGCTTCGTATCTCTCGATCTCTGACTCGCTGCCGAACTTTTCCATATCGCGCTCGAAGATTTCTTTGGCAACGGATCTGTGGACGCTGAAATATTCGCCGAGCTTGCCCCATGTCCATTTTGCAGGATCTTTGATCCGTCTTTGAACCAACGATTGGTTGCGGTGCTCCTTGGGTGCATATACCATACCCTCATTTTAATTGAAGTCCCTACACTTGTAAAGGAATTCAGGTATCAGGCGATTAAATAAAAAACTTCGAGTCGTAAAGTGGTGCGGCTCGAAGTTTTTGTTTTGCATTGCACAGCCTTTTTAGCTGTGGCGGATGCGGCTCATCCTCTTGAGTTGTGAAGGCGGCAAGCTATAACAACTGCGACTGTGTTTGCTATGACGCGTCCACGAACCTGAATGATGTATGGGCAAAGGTTCTCTCAAAGCTTGCTTATGGGCAAGCATGAACAGAATGAAGGGTTCATGGGCCAGCATCCCCAAAACGCTAAGGAATTGGACGAGCATCTGCAGCTCCTTCTGTAAAAGTGCAAAAGAGAGGAAGAGGGAAACGGAACAACTGCTCTAAAAATAAAGTGTATAGGAACCGCTGAGTTCGTCAAGGGCAACGCAGTCTACGCTTTTTGTTCCTTCCACTGCTTCCCTGTCTTAACGAAAACTTTTGAAGTGCAGAGGTCGAATACTTTTTTCACATCATCGAAAATGTAGGTGTCGATGCGCACTGTTTTTTTATCGGTAAAAATCAGATTGAAGGATTGCTCTTCGCCGCGCTGTCGCATCGAGACGGTGCCGGCCCGGACTGAGATGGCGGAATAATCTTCTATCTTGTAGCGATGTGCGGTTTCGCCGGCCGAGCTCTGATGGTAATGGCCGGAAAGGTAGATATCGATGCCGACTGTGGCAAGCGTTTTGATGGCCATTTCGGCTCGCCGTGCCAAGCGGCTTTTTTTGTATGTGTAATCCTTATTTTCAGTCTTATGCACAAACGGCATGTCGAAAGGGTGATGGGTCACGACGATTTTCAGCCTGTCCCCGTCTACCCTCTTAAACCAGCGGGCCAGGCGATTGATCTGGCTCTTGTTCACCCTGCCGTCTTTTATGGCATGCGAACGGACAGTGTTGACGCTTGCGATAGCCACTTCGCTGTCTACATATCCAGGCTCGAGATTCTCCGAGATGTACTGCTTATAACGATCGAACGGGTCGGCGATGCGGGCTATGGGGCTAAACAGTGGCCGGATATCGTGATTGCCGGGAATCACAAGATGCGGATGCTCGAGATTTTTGAGAAACTCCGCAGCGTCTTTGTATTCGCTCACTCTGGCGCGCTGGGTGAAGTCGCCGGAAATGATGATGAGATTCGGGTTCACTGCGCGGATGGCGGCAAGCATCGGTTCGATGCAGGATGTATCGAACTTGCCAAAATGCATATCGGAGAGGTGAACGAGGGTTCGCATGATTGATGTTTAAGGAATGATAACGTGAAGCGCTTTGGGCGCGATTGAATAATTGATAGGGCTTTGCATCGTCGCTACTTCGCCGTCGATGGCTACGTGCATTTTTCTTTTTCGGGATCGGATGATCAGTCTGGAAAGGCCTATCGCGTCGAAATCTTTCTGCTCGAGCAGCCGGCCGCGGATCGCGTGCCACAAAAGTTTCACAAAACCGGCTCTCGTGACAGCGTGGGCGATAAAGAGGCTCAGCTTCCCTTCCGTGAGTTTTTTCCGCGTGCCCAGATTGCCGGCAGAAATATCATACGCATTGTTGCCGATAAAGACAAACGGCGTTTTGCGCACGAGCCGCTTGCCGTTATTTTCAAACTCAACATGAATGAATGGATACTGCCTGATCGCGGCAAGGGCGGACAGAGCCATGCCGGCCCGTCTGCCATACCATCGGTGTTTCATCGCCTGCCGCTCTTTGACCATGAAAGGATAAATTCCTAGGCTGGAATTATTGATGAAGTACCGGTCGTTTATTTTTGCCGCGTCTACGAATGTCGAGTTCCCTTTCATGATGATTTCCAAAGATGTCTCGATGGATTTCGGCATGCCGATGTCGTTGGCGAAATGGTTGAGCGTGCCGACAGGGATCACGCCGAGCTTTGCGTTGATGCCAAGCTCGAGAATGGCCGAAGCGACACTCGATACCGTCCCGTCGCCACCGGCCGCAACCATGGTTTTTATGCCCTGTTGCCAAGCATCTTCTACTATCTTGCGAGTCGGCGTATCCTGCCTGCAGAGGTAGACTTCGAGCTGTTCCGTGTGCTTTTCCATGGCCTTATATAAAGCTTTTTGCTTTACACCCGAGCCGGAATGCTCGTTCACAATGATCGCTATCTTGGCCACGTTTCAATTGTAGCACAATTCAAACCGCCTCTCCCCAATAGGGAAAACCCAGGCGCAAACAGAGGTTGTGCATCTCCTGGTCTTTATTCTTAATCTGATTTTTTTTGCGCTGCGTGATAGCCTGCAGGCTCGACGCCAGGAAAATAGCTCCCGGGTATTTTTTATAAAATGCATCTATATTTTCATACACTATTTTTCTGTTATCTATTTTTTCATTCATATTGAAGAGATCCGGCTGATGGACGGAAGCGGGAGAAATGCCGTTGAGCACTACGCCTGTCGCCCTGTATTGTGTATCGCTTCTGAATATTTTGTGAATATTTTCTTTAACTGCGTTCATGATCTCAGAAGGAATAGTAACCGGCGCGGTGAATTTGAGTTCAAAACCTTTGTACATGAATGCCTGGGTCTTCAAAAAGAAATAAATATTTTTTGACTGAAGATTGTGCTTGCGGAGCTTGCCACAGGCTTTCTCGGTATTTTTGGAAAGTTCAGAAAGAATGAAAGCCAAGTTTTTAGAGGGCGGCCTAAAAGTCCTGGTCGCTCGAATAGACTTATGCTTTTCAAGATTTCCCTGCCCGACTTTGTGCATCTGGACGCCGTTGAGTTCATACCAGAGCTCCTGTGTCGGCTTGGAAAAATACTCTTCTATCCAGCTTTGGGATTTTTGAGTAAATTCAAGAGCTGTTCTTATATTTAATTTTTGCATTTCTGCAGACATGGCCCGGCCTATCCCCCACACCGCTCCGATCGGAACATCTTTCAAAAAGTTTTCTCTGTCGCGCTCTTGCATGGGAGTGAAGCCTGCAGGTTTCACCCATTTGGACGCGACTTTGGCCAGCGTCTTGGTCGGAGCCAGTCCCAAAGAAAAAGTCATGCCCAAATCCTGCTCAAGATCCCTTTTTATAGTTCGCGCAATCCCGACAAGTTCTTCCCAGGAATCCGATTGGTCTGAGATATCTGCAAAGCATTCGTCGACGCTGTATTCTTCGACGATCGGAGCATGCCTTTTTACGATTCTGTACATTCTCTGCGAGATGACTTTATACAAGTCATAATTGCCCGGTAGAATAATAATGTCCGGCACAAGCTTGCGGATATCGCCCATAAGCATTCCCCGCGAAACGCCGCGGGCTTTTGCTTCGTAGCTTACCGCGATAGCTATGCCTTTTTCCTGACCGGTGACCACGGGCTTGCCGCGAAGCCGTTCGTTCTGGGCTACTTCGCAGTAGGCAAAGAATGCGTCTCCGTCGATATGGACGATAGCTTTCATGGAAATTTTTTAAGAGACATGGATGTACTTGCTCCGTAAAATAGTGCGGAGCTTTTTATGCTCAGGCACAGTCTCGGCGACAAGGGCCCAAAAACGCGGGCCGTGGTTCATTTCCTTCAAGTGGCAGAGTTCGTGAACGACTATGTAGTCTGCAATTTCAAGCGGCAGATCCAAAAGTTTGTAATTGAAATTCAGATTGCCCGCGCGGGAGCAGCTTCCCCAGCGCGATTTTTGCATACGGATGCTGATCCGGCCAAATGCAAATCCATAGTGCTTGTTATAAATAGCTATTCTTTCTCGGATGAAAACCAGAGCTTTGCCTTTAAGCTCAGTATATTCTTTGCGACTTTGCCTGAGCGGAGTCTTACCCTCGAATTTCCGTTTGAGTTTTTCTTGGGTCTTTATGATCCAGGGCATTCTTGACTGCACAAAAGTTTCCGCGCGTTCAAGCGAAGCCCGCGCAGGCAGCGTCACCACGACTTCGCCGCTTGCGTGGACGCTGATAACGACTCTCCGAGCCCGAGCGTGGTATTTGATGGTGTAGGGAATGTCGGGCATCTAAAACATCATCATGGCAAAACTTCGCATGGAGCGGGCCAGGAAGCTTTTCTGGCGGATAATGGAAAGGCGGTTGAGGAGTTTTTTGTGATAATGCGCTTCTTTCGAATATGGCAAACCCCTGAGGATTTTATGATCAATCATTTTATTCATCTTGCTGATCTCGGCTTTCAATGTGTATGTAAGTTCAGATTTGCTCATGGTATTTATTATTTGTTTTTAACGACCGTTTTTAATTTAATATTTTCTGATGACTGCTTTGACGACCGCCATGATATGAAGTTCGTCCCCTTCCTGCGGCACTATCGGCTCGAAACTCTCGTTGGCGGGGTCGAGCCAGATTTTGCCGTTGCGTTTCCGCAGGAATTTTACGGTATATCCTCCGTCGATAAATGCGACGACGATATCTCCGTCGCGGGCGTCGGTGCGGCGTTCGACGATGACCATGTCGCCAGGCTGGATGCCTGCGTCGATCATTGACTCGCCGGAAACTCGGAGCATGAAGGTCGCTTCGCGGTTTGGAATAAGATAAGTGTCGAGGCTCATACTCTCGGCAATGTCCTCTTCGGCTGGCGTAGGAAAGCCTGCCTCAACCGCGCCGAGTATCTTGATGCCTCCTAAAAGCTTCTGGGTTGGGACCAAACGGCCGGAACTGTCTTTCTCCGCGTAGTCTGCGTCTACGAGCCTTTTAACGAGCTTAAAGATGGCATTTTTCGACTTGAGGTCGAAGAGTTTCATCATCTCGCTGTAGGTCGGCATGACTTTGTTCTCGTCATAAAAGTTCCGGATCTTATTTTTGTATTGCTCCAATACGTTATCGTTCATGTCATTAGTATAGGTGAACGATCGTTCACCTGCAATGTGGATAACCTACTGCGATACAGATTATTGCAGAGGGCAAGGTTGGATTTTTACATACACAAAGCCCGCTTGGAGGAGCGGGCACGTGTGTGAGTTTTACGCAGTGGGAGTAGTTGGAGAGACTACTGGGAAAGCGTGAGAGACCAAAGATTCTCGGTGTAGTTCTGGTAGGATCGCTCGTTGGAAATGAACCCGTCGATATGGTCATCCGCAGTCCGATAAAGGGTTTTCTCAATGCTGATGCTATCTGCATCAGCATGCGAGCCTGCCGAACTGATGAGGTCCCATGTACGCATAAAAATGTTTCGGGTCAAATACTTGGCGATCTCCCGATGAGCTACCCGCTCAAAGCAATATTCGAAGATATCATCTGCGGTATTGTCGTAAGCGGCAAGAAATTTGTCTCTCATGCACTTATCAACGGCCGGGCGGAATGTTTCTTACACTGGACAAATATCAATTCTGTTTCTTGATTGCTTTCCTGATATCTTCGAATGTTCCGCCCACTTTCTTGCCGGGGTTGAAAATATTTTCAGGATCGAATATGTTTTTTGTCTGCTGGAATAGCTTGACGATATTTTCTCCGAATTGCTGCAGCAGATAGGGTGTCCTGATGATGCCATCATTGTGCTCTGCCGTAATGGAGCCATGGTATTCGTGGACCAGGCTGTACACTTTCGCCGAGAGTTCGAGGATGACGTCGGCGGAAAAGGGAGAGTTGAGATCCATCAGGGGGATGATGTGGAAATTGCCGTTGCCGAGGTGTCCTTGCACGGTGTAGTCGAGCTTGTACTGGTCGAGCAGGGCTTTTACTTTCGGCAGAAACTCGGGCAGATATTCCGGCTTGACGATGATGTCGTCGATGAAGGGCGCGGTGCGCTTGTTTTTGACATGCTTGCGCAGCAGGTTGAAGCTTTCATGGCGGATCCGCCAGTATTTGTCGGCCTCTCCGCTCGAATGGGCGATGTGCATATGGAATCCGAAATGGGCGATGCGGTCTCTCACCTCGACAAGGTGTTTCTTGATATCCTCTTCCGTTTGACCGGTGAACTCGATCATGAGGATGAGTTTGGGAATGCCGCCGACGAGCGTCATCCATGTCTCGGGAATAAATTGAAGCCCGAGTTTTATCGCTCCCCAAAAACCAAGCTGCTTGAAAAAGTCAAAAAAGAAACGCACTGCCAATATCATGCTTTTGTCGTCAAACGTTTCAAGGCTGTCTGGTTTGAACGGCAGGATTTCGGTAACGAGCTTGCTGACATCGTCGAGCGACGGCAGGAAAACCACCAGGATATTCGAGAAAGGCTCCGTCGGCACGAGCTTGAAATTTATTTCGGACACGATGCCGAGCGTACCTTGTGAGCCGACGATAAGCCGGCAAAGATCGAATGCGCCTGTCGCTTTGTCGTAGATATTCCACAAATAGTATCCGGCCGAGTTTTTTGAAACATCGGGTTTTGCCGCCATGATCTGCGCGTTATTTTCTGTAATGAGCGCGTAGAGTTTTTTGTACAGATTAATTTCAAATTCTGTCCCATTATTTCCTGAAATTTTCGCTTCGAGTTCTGTTTTTGCGAGCGGCTTGATGAGATATTCATTGCCGTCCGAAAGCACGACCTTGAGCGAGTTGATGTAATTTTCTGTCTTGCCGTATTTGATGGCTTTTTCGCCGCCGCTATTGTTGCCGATCATGCCGCCAACTGCATTTATTTCACGGGAAGCTGTGAATGCCGGCATATAACGGTTTATTTTCTTGGTCGCCGCATCGAAGTCGCGATAGTAGCAGCCCGGCATGACGACGGCGTGGTCGGGAGTGACTTCTTTTATGAGATTCATGTGCCTCGTAAAATCCATGATGATGGAACTGCCGATGGCGCCGCCGCTCATGTCGGTGCCGGCAGAGCGCGCAGTTATGGAAAGGCTCGGATCCTGCTTTTTATTTGCGTTGACCCATTTTACAAGCGTCTTGATATCTTCCGCGTCTTTCGGATACACCACGACTTTCGGTTTTATCTCAAAAAGGCTGGCGTCGTGGGAATAAGTTGAAAGCGTGGCGTCGAGCGTGTCTATGTCGCCTTTGAAATCCGGCTTGAGCGTATCGAAAATGTTGTTCATGGTTGCATTTATTTTAACATGGTTCGACCAAGCTCACCACGAGTGATATACTTATCGCATGCCAAAGCCTCTCGCGCAAAGTTTCGGAAGACTTTCACTTTTTGTCATTTACACCTGGTTCGGAGTTCTCAAGCTCATGGGAAAAAGTCCCGCAAGCGAACTGGTAAAGGCTCTTCACAACAAAGTCATTCCGGCCATTCCCTTCCAGCAGTTCTTCATCGCGTTTGCGGTTTTTGAAATCATCATCGGCGTGCTGTTCCTTCTGCCAAGATTCGCGAAGTTGGCGTATTTTCTTTTTTTCATCCATATTTTCCTTACCTTCCTGCCGCTGTTCCTCCTGCCTGGCATGGTCTGGCAGTCTTTTTTGGTACCGACTATCGAAGGCCAGTACATCATCAAAAATCTCTCGCTTGTCGCGGTCGTACTTTTGCTTTCAGCGCATCGCAGGTATTAAATCTAAATATTGAGAAAACTTTTTATCCAGCTCACGAAGGAATTGAAGCCGGTGACGAATAGATTCCACGCGTAGTCGAGATTCGATTTGACGAGCGGAGACATGAGTATCGATTTGAAGCTGATATGGAAATAGCCGAGGATAATGAGCGCGACGATGATGAGAATGATGGTGCTGATGATGCCCTTCTGATTTTTCATAGTGACGTTGTAAAATCGGATGAAAGATAATTGAGCGGGTTCAAATATGCCTTAAGATCGGCGATCGGCATGGTATATGTCGCGCCGCCGCAGGCGATGCTTGCGCGTGACATTATCTTGACGCCTTGCGATGCATACACGGTAAAGTGCAGGTGCGGGCCGGTAGCATAGCCGGTCATGCCGCTATAGCCTATCACATCTCCGGTGTTTACCGTGTCGCCCTGCGAGGCTTTGATCACCGACAGATGGGCGTAGAGCGTGGAAAGGCCGTTGTTATGACGGATCATCACCCACTTTCCGAACGAGGCGCCAGGGCAGGTCTGGTCGGTATTGCCGGTGCCAAGTACGGTGCCTGCGGCTGCTGCCATGACCGGCGTACCGATGGATGCGGCAATGTCGATGCCGTTATGGCCTTGTCCGCTGTATACGGCGGCGTGGGCTTGGGCAAAAGCCGTATTGCCGAAATACTGGGTAATGAGATGTCTTGCGAGCGGCCATGTCAAAACACCTGTGCCGGATGCGGGAATGCTTTTCGGATCGATGACCAGCTTGAGCTGCGCCTGGATCGCGTTCAACTCATCCTCGAAAGCCTTTTCTTTCGCTTTCCTATCGGCAATGAGATTCTTGTAGCCAACCTCGGTATCTTTTGTCTGGACCAGCAGCTTGTTCTTTTGATCCTTGTTGACTTCGACGATAGTTTTCTGGTCCGACAATTGGTTCTGAAGGCCGACGAGATCGCCTTTTTTTACTTCGGTGAGCGATTTGTTCTGAAGCAGATCGTTTTGCAATCCTTGGAGCGTCAGGACCGACGCGTCAACCTTGGTTTGGAATTGATGCAATGTTTCTACTTGGCCCCAGAAAGCGGACAGGTTGGGATAGACAAGCATGGTCTGAAACAGGGAGTTGGAATCGGACTCGTTGATGTTGCGTATCGTGTCGGCCAGCGCCAGCTTGTTCGCGTTGATCTGCTGCTGTTTTGTGGAGATCTGGCCGGAAAGCTGCGCGATCGTCAGGTCGGTAGTACTGATCTTGTTCTGCGTCAGGTTGAGATCCGCGCCAAGCTTCTTGGCATTGAGCTCGAGCGTCTGAATGCTGCTCTGCAGGCTTTTTGCTTCTACGGAAGTCTTATCGAGCTTCGACTGGTACTCCGCGATCTCCTGCTGAAGCTGGCTGATGGTCTGATTGTGTTCATTTATCTGGCTCTGAAGCTGGTCTGCAGTTGCGCCAAAAACAAAAACTGTGTGAATACTTAGCGCAATAAGGAATATGCTCAATAAAATGACAGTTTTTTTCATGCATTAAGAAACTTTCTCGATCGCCATATGGAGCCTTGCGATAGTTGTTTTTTTGCCGAGAAGCGCAGAGAGCGCAAACGGGTCGGGAGATTTTTCCTTGCCGGAAAGGGCGAAGCGCATCGGCCAAAGCACGTCGCCGCGGCCGACCTCGGATGCGTAATCCCAAATGGCAGCCTTTACTTTTTCGGCTGAGAATTCGCTTTCCGGAATAGTCTCGAGAAAGCTGATCGCCTTTTCAAGATGGGTTTTGATCAGTGCGAAATCTCCTTTGCCTTTAAATAATAAAGATTCTTTTTGATACTCTGGCTCGTGAAAAATATAATCCAGCTCGCCCTGCTCTTTCATGAGTTTCAAGTCGCCAAAAGTTTGGATTCTTTCTTTCACTATCTCGGCGACTTTTTCGAGTTTTTCTCCGGTAATATCCTGGCCGATTATTTCCTGGATGCGCGCGTACAATTCCTCTTTCGGCAGCCGGCCTATGTGCTGTTTGTTGATCCAGCGCATTTTTTCTTCGCTGAAAATAGCGCCGCTTTTCTGCACTTTGGAAATATCGAAGGCTTGTATGAGTTCGTCGAAACTGAAAATTTCTTGTTCGGTGCCCGGATTCCAGCCAAGCAATGTCAGATAATTAACAAGCCCATCACGCAAAAAACCTTGTTCGATGTAATATTTAAGTGAAACTTTTTCGCCGTGTTTGCGCTTTGAAAGTTTTGCCCGCTGGTCATCGAGGATAAGCGGCAAATGAGCATAGACAGGCCGCGGCGCGCCTATTGCCTCCTGAATGAGAATCTGACGAGGGGTGTTTGATAAATGCTCTTCAGCTCGGACCACATGAGTAATTTCCATCTCATAGTCATCGATGACGACAGCGAGATGATACAACGGTTCTGTCATGCTTTTTGCAATGACGAAATCGCCAAGTTCTGTGGTATCGAAAGTAACATCGCCGCGAACAAGATCGGTAAAGGTTATACTTTTGTTCGGATTTTTAAATCGCACTACTTCTGCCCGCTGGCCTTCTTCCTTTATTTCTTCTTTTGAAATATAGGCATTGCCAGAATCAACAAGTTTTTTAAGATAGCCATTATAGACTTCAGTTCGTTCGGACTGCCTGAAAAATGTCGGACCGTAGTCTAAGCCAAGCCAGTCGATGCCGAAAATGATTTCCTTTTCGTGCTCGGGCTTATTGCGCTCTTTGTCAGTGTCTTCAATCCGCAACAGAAATTCACCGCCATGCTGTTTGGCGAAAAAGTAACTGAAAAGGGCAGTTCGTATCCCTCCAACATGCAAAAGCCCAGTGGGGCTTGGTGCAAAACGAGTTTTGATCTTCTTTTCTGGCATATGCTGAGTATACCATATAGGATTTACTTCTCATGCTCCAGCGCAATCGTCAGGATTTCCTGGGCGATGAGGCGCGCGGAATCGAGTCGGGCGAAGCCTTGGGCCGCTTGCTGCATTTTGATGCGATCCGGTTCGTTTTCTATAAGCCTATCGATCTCCGCCCGCAAAAGGTTCGGGGTTAAATTGCTCTCTTCCACAACCACGGCCGCGCCGCTTCGAGCGTAGCTGTAAGCGTTTTTGAGCTGATGGTTGCCATTCGATTCGCTGATGGGGATAAGGATAGCTGGCACTCCCCACACGGCGATTTCGAATATGGTGGACCCGGAACGGGAAATGATGAGGTCGGCAGCTCCGGCCGCCATGCGCAGGGTCAGGCTGTTGAGATGCTCGAATGGCTGATAGCGGCTTTTGAATTGACTCGTGAGCAGCATGGCTTCTGCCGCGGATTTTACAAAATTAAAATTTATTTTGCCGGTCTGATGGATGATCTGATACTTTTCCACCAGGCGCGGCAATGCATCGAGAACTGCCTGGTTGATGAGCTGCGCTCCCTGCGAACCGCCGAGTACAACCACGACGGGAATATCCTTTTCCAAATGCAGATATTCATGCGACCCGTCCTTGACCGGATGCATTACTTCTTCTCGGACGGGGTTTCCGGTGAAAGCCACCTTTTCTTTTTTGAAAAAACCGGCTGCATCGGGATATGACACCGCCACTCGCCGCGCAAATGCACCGGCCCATTTGTTCACTTTGCCAGGTACGCTGTCCGACTCGTGGATGACGACGGGAATGCGCAGAAACCAGGCGGCAAAAAGGGCCGGGTAGCTGACATAGCCGCCTTTGCCGAAAACTACGTCCGGGTAGAGCCAGTAGAGCTGCCAGATCGCCCGCAACGTTCCCCAGCCGGTGCGGAATACATCGACA
>JARIGY010000105.1 GCA_029288535.1 Candidatus Tayloriibacteriota bacterium
GTTCTAGCTTCTGTAATATCCGCCAGGCTGAAATCAATATCCCCTGCCCGTTTGGGACCGTATTGCGGCATAATACGCTTGCCCAAATGCACATTTATTTTCTCGACGAGGTTTTGAAGGGAAGTGGATTCGCCGCAGGCAATATTGAAAACCCTGCCCCCGATACCTGGTATCAAAGCGGCTTTAAGGTTGGCCTGTACGACATTTTTTACGTATGTGAAATCACGGGTAGTGGAACCGTCGCCGTTTATCACCGGAGGCACGCCTTCGATGATTTTCTTGATGAAAAGAGGGATAACGGCTGCGTATTTTGACTCCGGGTTCTGCCGCGGACCGAAGACGTTGAAATACCTGAGACCCACTGTTTCAAGGCCGTAGAGCTTATGGAAAAGCTTGCCGTAATATTCACCCATCATTTTCTGGGCAGCATAGGGCGAAAGCGGGTTATACGGCATCGTCTCGACTTTCGGCAGAACGGGCGAGTCGCCGTAAACCGAGCTTGAGGACGCATAGACAACGCGCTTTACTTTCGCGTCGCGCGCGGCAACAAAGACATTGAGCGTACCCTGGACATTGGCCATATTTGTCTCGATCGGCAGTTCGATGCTTTTGGGTACCGACGGCAATGCCGCCTGATGGAACACCGCTTCGGCGCCTTCGAATGCTTTTCGCAGCAGGCCGACATCGAGAATACTCCCCTCGATAAAGGTTATTTTATCGAGAAACGGTTCGATATTCTGCTTTCGGCCGGTACTCAAGTCGTCAATAACGATCACCTCATACCCTCCGGCTTCGACGCATTCTTGCGCAATATGAGAACCGATGAATCCCGATCCGCCGGTAATGACGATTTTTTTCATATCCCCACATTATATACCACTCCGCGATAAAAGTTTCTTGATGGTTTTCAGCGCGATCGTAAGGTCGAGCAGGAGCGAACGGTTTTTGAGATAGAACAGATCATATGAAAGCTTTTCCTTGGTTTGGCTGATAGCCACGCCGTGATGCGGATGATTGTCATGGTAGAGCTGAGCCCAGCCGGAAAGGCCCGGCTTGATGAGATGGCGGATGCCGTAATATGGAATATCTTTTTCATACTGCGCGACGAGCGACGGCAATTCGGGCCGGGGGCCGATGAGCGAGATGTCGCCCGCGATCACGTTCCAGAGCTGGGGCAGTTCGTCGAGGCGGGTCCGGCGAAGGAAAGCGCCCACACGCGTAACTGTGTTTTTGGTTCGGCCGTCGGCGTACATGCCGTTGTCGTTGGCGGTCATGGTGCGGAATTTATAAATCTTCATTGGCAAGCCATTCTTGCCGATGCGCTCCTGGACGATAAATACCTTTCCGCCGTCGTGCATTTTGATAGCCGCAATAATGAACGGGTACGCGACAAGCGAAATAACACCGAGGAAAATAGCGATGAAAATGTCCATGATCCGTTTCAGGAAATCATAGGTCGCTTTCGGAGTATGGGAAATATTCTCGAGGAACCAACTGTAGGTGATGAGCGAGAGCGGAATGCGGTCGAACACGTCTTCGTAAATCTTGTACATGTCTATGAACGTGATATTCGAAAAGATGAGATTGTAGAGCGCCGGCAGGATCGGCTCGACTTTGTTGTTCTTGAAGTCGATCGCGATAAGCGACACATCCTCGGCGTAGATGCGCTTGATTATCTCTTCCTGGAAATCGACACTTCTTATCGCGTCGAGGTCGACCGAGGAAATGAAATTGATATTGTAATGGTTATGGAGATTGACCGTATCGCGCAGCTGTTTCATCTCCTCGCTACTCGCAATGAGGATGGCATTCTGTTTCCGTTTCGGACCGATCAGCGAGTAGCCGTAGATGCGCCAAAGGAGGATGAAAAATGCCGAAATGACAAGATAGATGAAAAGGTTGGTCTTCGGCGTAATGCCGAAATACGGAATGAAATAGAAGAACGCGATCGCGAGAACGGTATTGATGATCTGCGTCCTGAGAATGATGCCCGGCAGGCGGTTTTTGAGGATGATCGTGCGGTTTTCGTAGAGTCCGGCGATGAAGAATACCAGGATCCAAACAGCGAAAAGGATCGAGAACGGGACCAAGTGGTTTTGAAGCAGCTCGCCGCTTGGAATAGTGCGGTAGCGGATCAGAAGCACGGCATAGAGAGACACGAAAAAGATGATGGCATCGCCAATAAACAGTATGATCGGGCCTTTTTTGTTGAAAGCAGTCATAATGGCCAGGTGCCTGTACTATAGCAAAAATACCGGTAAATGCCATATAATAGAGCGATATGAAAATCCTGTACGTGATCACCAAAGGCAACTGGGGCGGAGCGCAAAAATACGTCTTCGACATGGCCACTCACCTGCCTAGGCCGGAGTTTGAAGCGACTGTAGCCTGCGGCGAAGGCGAACTGCTGCCGAAGAAGCTTGCGAATGCGGGCATACGCGTCATTCCGCTCAGCGAACTCGGCCGCGACTTGCGCATTATCAAGGACGCGCGGGTTTTTTCCGATCTGGTCAAACTCTTTAAAAAAGAGCGGCCGGATATCGTCCACCTCAACAGCTCGAAGATCGGCAGTCTCGGAGCGCTGGCCGCCCGGCTTGCCGGCATTCCGAAAATAATCTTTACCGTTCACGGTTTCGCCTTCAATGAAGACCGGCCGTGGTGGCAAAAAAAGCTTATCAGTTTTCTAAGCTGGCTGACGATTGTTTTCTGCACCGAAGTTATCTTCATTTCCAATACCGAACGTGCCCAGGCTTCGGAATGGCCGGGCATCCGGAACAAAGCCAGGCTTATCCATAACGGCATTGATGCTCCGGACTTTGTATCGAAAGCAGATGCCCGGGCGCAACTGGCTTCCCTGCTCGGCCGGCCCGAAACTATATTTGAAAATAAAACGGTCGTAGGCACTATCGCCGAACTGACAAAAAACAAAGGTCTGAGTTTCGCACTGGAGGCGGTCGCGCATACTGAAAATATTCTCTACATCATTATCGGCCAAGGCGAACTGAAAGAGGCGCTGGAAACAGAAATCAAAGATAAGCATCTTGAGAGCAGAGTACTTCTGGCAGGATTCATTCCAAATGCTTCAAGTCTTCTCAAAGCATTCGATATTTTTCTGCTTCCTTCGCTTAAGGAGGGCGTGCCGTATGTACTGCTCGAAGCCGGTTTTGCCGGGGTGCCGGTCATCGCCGCAAACGTCGGCGGAGTCGGCGAGATAATCAGCGATGGAGAAACAGGAAGTCTGGTTGTGTCCGGCAGTTCTGCCTCGATCGAAAAAGCCCTGGCCCATGCTCTGGCTCAACCCGATCTATATATGGCCTACGCAGCAAAGCTTCATGAACATGCAGTAAATCACTTCACCCTCTCTAATGCAGTGGACAATACCCTGGCGCTCTATCGCGACTCTGCTATATAATAGATCCATGTCAGAAAACATTCAGTTTGATGAAGGCCAGAACCCGCCCGCCATGTCATATGTGCCGAGCGAGGCCATAGAGCAGGCAGCCAAGCCATCGCTTATCAGACTCGTCCGGAAATTTACAATTATCCGCAGTGACACCCAGGCATACTATATACTTATAAGTATCGGAATTGTGAGTATTCTCCTTGCGGCCTGTATCTTTGGCTACTATGTGCTTGGCATCGGCCACGCGCGCAAAGTGACTAGTTACATATCCCCTGGCGCTCGAGCTTTAATAATGAAAAAGAAGACCGTCCGCCAAACCACGCCCGCTTCAATAATAAAGAAATGACAAAAAACACTCGCAGGATTTCCGGTTTCACTCTCATAGAATTATTG
>JARIGY010000029.1 GCA_029288535.1 Candidatus Tayloriibacteriota bacterium
CAATAATAATATCCCTTTTCTAGTTGGAAAATAGCTTAAGATATTTATAAAAAATGAGCGGTTCTCTGCAGCATATGATTAAAAAGTTGAGCTTTAGGATCCTTGCCTTTATTCCGCTTTTGGGTAATATTGCATCTGGAATTGAGCCGTTCGAAAATGGTGAACTTCAGACGAAAGCGAGGTTTCATGCCAAACGAAGAAACGGGTTTTACATCTAAACCTGAAAAGGTTGGGGTGATGATCGCGAGTGTTCGAGGGAAGAAAATCCCGGACGGCATTTTGTATTCAACCGAACCAATACCAACGAAAGGACTCGGGCTTTCAAATCGGTCTCTTCAGGCTTTTGATGAACTTCTTAAGCGTTCGGAGGAAGCGCGCAAGCATTAAGCTCTCCGAGGATTTGCTTTCTCAAAAGGACAGCCCAGAGATAACATCAAAGGGCTGTTTTATATCTGCATGACATATTTCTATAAGGTATACTATGAAGGTCGATTCAAAAAAGAACTAGTAAAATTACTGATGTAATATGGCTGCTCAAACAGTAAAACAGTTGGTGGATAATTTTAAAAAGATTCTGGAAGAATGTCCCGAAGTTGTTTATGTTGGAGATAGGATTCTGCGCCAAAAAACTATGGAAGTAACGCTAGAAGAAGGATTGGAAATAGGAAACAAGCTGAAAATAGTATTGGAAAAATACAGAACCGTAACGGGCTTCGGTCGCGGGTTGGCAGCTCCGCAAATTGGCGAGAGCAAGTCGGTGTTTGTCACGTTTGTTAATGATGTACATAAAATATATATCAATTCTAAGATTATACATACTTCAGAAAAAAGTAATCTGTACAGGGAAACCTGTTTAAGTTGCGGATTCGTGTCAGTCGATGTTAAAAGGCCGGAATCGGTAACCGTAGAATATCTTGATGAAAACGGTGTGACCAAAACAGAAGAAGCAGACAGTTTCTTGGCGCGCCTATTGCAGCATGAATATGACCACCTGAACGGAATCGTAAACCTTGATAGGGCTGAACCGGCTTCAATCGAGTTAATGACCAGTGATCCATTAAAGGAAGAATTAAGAGAGATAGTTATCTAAATTATGCTTTTAACTAGCTATCTCGAAGCAGTATATAGCGATTCGGGGAGCCGTAAAATTTAAAATATGAAAAGGAACGTTACGGTAGTAATCGGCGGACAATTCGGTTCGGAAGCCAAGGGTAAAGTCATTTCGTACCTGGCCCATGAATTTGATGTGGCCGTAAGAACCGGTTCTCCCAACGCGGGCCACACTGTCATAGATACACAGGAGGTGTATAAGCTTCAGCAAATTCCGGCAACTTTTCTCAATAAAAAGTGCATGCTGTGCATCGGTGCCGGCGCCCTTATCGACCCTGCCACGCTGAGAAAAGAAGTGGAAAAAACGAAGACCAAGGGAAGGCTTTTTATCGACCCTCAGGCCGGAATTATCGAAGCGAAGCATGCCAGGCAGGAAGGGGAATTGGTAAGAAATATCGGCAGCACCGGCAAGGGCTGCGGAGCTGCTTTGGTTGACAGGATCTGGCGGAAGGATTTTAAACTCGCAAAAGACGCATTGCAAAATGAATTTTCGATTGCCGATGTTTCGCACATCCTGAACAATGCCATCGATGAAGGCAAAGCCATTTTGGTTGAAGGAACACAGGGTTTCGGCCTCTCCCTTTATCATGGGACCTATCCGCACGTTACATCCCGAGATACCACCGCATCCAATTTTCTTGCTGAAGCAGGCCTCTCGCCTTTGGCAGTAAAAGATATTATTCTGGTAATCAGAACCTATCCTATCCGGGTAGCCGGGCCTTCCGGACCCTTGCCTCATGAAATATCATGGGACGGTCTATCGAAGAAAATAGGCAAAGATGTTGTAGAATTGACAACAGTAACGGGTAAGATACGAAGGGTTGCAGAATTTGACAGTGAGATAGTCAGGAAAGCGGTTGAGGTAAATAGGCCGACTCAGATCGCTCTGCAGTTTTTAAATTACCTGTTTCCGCAGGATGAGGATAAAACCGATTGGAATATGCTGAGTGCCGAATCGAAAAAGTATATAGTAGCATTAGAAAAAGAGCTGGGCGTGCCCATAACGCTGATCGGCACTGGCGAGGCATCTGAAGCGATGATAGACAGAAGAAAATAATGCATGCAACAAAAACTCCTCGATATGCTTCTTAAAAATAAATCTATTCTTACGGTTCTTGATTGTGCCGAGGAAATTGGTCTGCCAGATTGGTATCTCGTAGGCGGCTCGATCCCTCAAACCGTCTGGAATACGCTCTGTGGTTTGCCTGTCGACTACGGCATTAACGACTATGATCTTATCTATTTTGATCCTGTACATGAAAAGAATCCGGACAAAGAGTCGTCACTGCAAAAGGCCGTGGGGAAAATTCCCATTGAAATCGTCAATCAGGCATTTGTCCATATGTGGTTGCCGAAGTACCTCGTGCATGACATGGAACCATATGGCTCAATCGAGCAAGTCATGCAGCTCACTTCGGCTACTGCCATAGCGGTAGGAATCAAGAAAGAGCATGGCCGGTATGTAGTGTATGCTCCGTATGGGTTGGAAGATGTTTTTAATATGATCATTAGACCCAACAAAGGCTTGTTCACCAAAAAGATGTACGACATCAAAGCAGAGAAATGGAAAGCAACGTGGCCGAAGCTCGAGGTACAACCGTGGGAGTAATGTTTGGTATACTTAAGCAATGATTATTATTCTCGTAGAAATTATATTTTCCTATTTACTGTTAGTTTGGATTGTTGCCCGGTTTGCCGTACCTTATTATTTTGGCGAGCGTAATGAGTGGATCGATGTTGACCCATGGTCGCATTTTCTTGGGGTGCCGATAGGTAAAAAGTCGGCGTTTGTTGGATGAGTAAATAGTGAATATGCTACAATTTTAATATATGAACAGAGAATTTTTCCAAACAGAATCACAAGAGCCTTTTAGGGATAAAATAATTACTTTTGATGGCAATGATAAAATTCTCCATGACCACTTATTGCATTTGTTTTCTGAAAATCTTCCTCCCTCTGGTTTGCAAGTAAAAGATGTGTTTGAGGATGATACACTCTTGGAAAATGCCGTTTTTACCGACTGCATTCAAAGTCTTTTGGAAGATGGAAAAGTGAAATGGGATGAAACATTTAGCGGAATGGCTGCAGCGGGAGTTCAGATGGGCAGATCAGTAGCAGATGTGAATACTATATCTCAGCGAGCTTGGCGACGATTGGAAGAAGCAATTGATGAGGTGGTGAGAAAATAATATTTGATTTTTGTGTAAGAGCAATAGTCGGATAATTCATAATCTGAAAGAGGGTATTTAAAACTCCGTCTTGATATTTAGGAGTACAAACCCAGGAGGATTGTTATGAAAGCGACTCTTGTTGTCACATGGGGATCTGGACACTGTATCGGTTCCGATAAATTCACGAGGATGACGATCGATGTTGAGACCGGTATCGTGGAAGTTTCAGAACCTAGAGTTGAAGACGATCCTGGTTTGCAAGAAGCTATGCGGGCAATTTGGGCAAAGTCTTTCTCAAGGCCGACATCGCCTGACCGTTCGGTGGCTATGGGAGTGGATTTTAGAAATGTCTTGAGTGTTGTATTGGTAATGCCGGACATGTCAGCCGTCGTTCTGTATGATAAGGGTGTTTGAATAGTTGTCTCGCTTGCATGGGTCTTGGTTCTCAGCCGCTTCCTGATTCGAGGCGGCTTTTTATTTTCCGTTTATTTCATCTTCGATGGCTTTTTCAATCCAATATACAAAATAGGAGGTGAATTTATATGAAGCCCCATTATCGAATACATTCGGTTTTTTAAGATAGAGATTGAATGCTGTGTCGAAATTTCTCATTCCTATCTTAGTCAATCTCTTGTATTCCTTTTCGTGCAGCCGGTATTTCTCAATATAATAGTGCGCTACCTTGGCTGATAGGGGCTGAACGAATTCTTTAAACCGCTCCCTGTCGCTCGGGTTAAGCGCTGCGGCTCTGATAAAATCTTTCTCGCTAGCGTAACCGTATTCTTTGAGCGTTTTCATTTCTAGTTACGACGCGGCAACATCAAAAATAAACATAATTATTTCTGATATACTTTCAATATGAACAGAAAAGAATTTTCCCTGCTCGGTCCCGGCCTTCATCAAATAAATATTTTGGAAAGCATAAATTTTCTCTTTGAGATCAATAATAAAGTTGCGCGTTCTACCCCAGCGCTTTTGCCGCTTGAAACTCCGGAGGAACTTGCTGATTTTCTGCTCAAGGAACATGCTAGCACCACGTATATTTTAAATGATGGGAATGCCACCTCTGTCGGGTACGTTTCTCTTGTCGATGCAGATACAAATACCATGGAAATTCTCACGATCGGGGTTGACCCGGAATTCCAAGGCTTAGGGCTTGGCAAAAAGATGATGGATTTTGCGGAAGATGCTGCAAAGAGGAAAGGTCTGCAGAAGATAAAGCTGGTAACGAATGTCAAAAACAAAAAGGCTATAAAATTTTATACGGCTATCGGCTATTCTGTGGCCGAAGAAGCGGAGAATTATTATGGCGATGGCGAGACAAGATATGTTTTTGAGAAAGCGGTTTAATAAAAAAGAGAGCGGGTAGGCTCTCCAAGCTTGTTTATTTTTTTTGACCTATTTGCTCCTGTGATTGGTTGTAATGCTGTGGTGGGCTTCACAAGTTGCTTTTGTGTCTGCCTGACTATCAGTAACACATTAAACCCCTGTTGAAGTATCATTAATCCGACAATCCCCACTACACATGTGGTGATCATGATTTCAGGTGTTCGACAACGCGACGTCAGAATGAAAATCGTGAAAAAGAACGCCATGCCAGTTACGGCAGCACCGATAAGTACGAGAATGAGCGGGATCATGCAAGTCTCCGTAAGAGGTTGAGTGTCTCGGTTCTTGCGCCACATTATCATATTGATTGTAAATGTACATTGCCTATTTTCGATCTACGCAAATTTTAGATTTCAAATGTCTTTAGTTTCGCCTAACCAGCGGGACTTTTTATTGCTTGTTTTTCCTTATTTTCCGAGTAGTATAAGGGTCAGTCCAGAGTTCGTTTACATCGGAGGTTTTTTATGCTCACGAAGCTAGGACGGCAGCCAGTTCAGGTTCGAAAAATCCGTGACGATACAGGCAAAGTGTTGATTGAGTTTCGTCCCGGATTCTTCGCGGTATCGGCAGCAGTGTCGCAATACGCTCTCGAGGTTCAATCAACAAAAGAAAGGAAGATCGCATGTGGCTGTTTTACGTCGCCGTGATTGCACTTGCTGTGGGGATCATTGGTACTTTCTTTATGCATTACATTCGTCACAAAGAGCACAAGGAATGCGTGGGCTTTGCTGTGAAGATGGCGATAGATGAGTTGACCGATAAGATGCTCGTGCTTCAAGAAGAGGATCGAAACAAATCTTCGGCTGATGTTATCGAGGACTGCTGTAATCAAGTCTATATTGCCGCTTGCAACCTGGCCAATACCTACCTCAGTCACGTCGCATGGGACCGTCGTTATGATCCAAACCAATTGAAGATCGTATACCGGCTGCTCTGCTACACGGCAGCGAGCAAGCTACTCAGTGCTGGCTATACCCAGCAGATCAAAGAAAAGGCCAGCGGTCTGGAAGAACAGGTTAAAGAGATGATTCCATTTTCAATCTGAAGCAGTGTTAGAATTCTCTACGTCTCATCTTTTGAATAAGGTGGGACTTTTTTATTGCAATAAAACTGCATGAAGTTGTTGAATAAAAAAACGACACCGTTCATGGTATCGTTTGGCGATCAATCCCTAAAAGGATCTTAATCGCTATTGAAAGGGATGTTGCCGAAGTCTTTTGGCACGCTGCCCCCGAGCTGCTGCCGAAGAAGCTCATTGAGTACAATGTGGAGTTCTTGCTCCGGATGCTCTTTCAATCGGTTGAGAAAAAGGTCATAGATCTCCTGTCCATACCGCTCCTTTGTAAATTGCAGGATTCGATCGCGGGGAGTTGAAAGTCCGGTCATTTTTTCATCCTTTCTGTTTTATTTCGAATCTTGAATAAGATTAGTCGAATTTTAAAGGTTAAGCAAGCGGTAAAAATTGAAATGGATGTGTGTGAATGCAGTATGTATCGTTTGTAAGAGTATAAAAAGACCCCTCGCGTATTGCTACGCGAGGGGTCAGGATTGGCTTTGAAACGCTCCTTAAGCCCGGTGTTCCATGCACCAATTTCTGGCGTTCTGGAACATCCGGAGCCATGGGGAAGCCTCGAGGCTTTTCCATGAAGCTGGCATCCATGACCACTGCCACAAACGGAAACAACGTTCTGGATGAGGCATCATCGCAAGATGCCTACCATCCGGAGAGCACAGAGCCGTAATCCCGAGCGGCGAACCATTCGGATTGTACGGATACGCTTCCGTTCGATGCCCTGACGGATCGATGAATGCGAGAGGCGAGAGCTTGCGCTCCGAAACCTCAACTGCGACTTGTTGATCTGGATAGACCAGCAAGCCTTCACCGTGAGCGATCCAGACACCGAGCTTCGTTCCTTCCATGCCGGCAAGAAGCACCGACGGGCTAGGCAGAATTTCCACTTGAGCCCATCGGGATTCAAACCGACCTGAAATGTTATGAACGAATCTCGGCTGCTTTTCGCCGGCAATTCCTTTCCATGGAACCCATCCGAGTAGTGCCATGAGCTGGCAACCGTTGCACACGCCGAGCGAGAATGTATCCTCGCGGGCATAGAAGCGGTCGAACATCTCTCTCAACTTCTCATTGAAGAGGATTGTCCCTGCCCAGCCTTTGGCGCTATCGAACACGTCCATGTAGGAGAAACCGCCGGCAAAAATGATGCCCTGGAACTGGTCCAGGTCGATCGTTCCCGTCAGGAGATCACTCATCGTGACATCCCAGGGTTCAAGACCAGCAGCTGCACATGCAGCTTGCATCTCTCGGTCGCCGTTCGTACCTTCCTCGCGCACTATTGCAACGCGAGGTTTGTCTCTCGCTTCCAAAACTGCCGGAAGCGTTGCTATTGGAGTGAACCAAAGCTGATACGACGGAGCCGTACCGATGCTGGGAAGCTGGTCCTGGTGACCAGCATGTTCTTCTTCGGTACACGCAGGGTTCATCTGCAACTTCTCGATCTGGTGAGATGTCGACTCCCACAGAGAACGGACTTCGGAAATCGTGGATTTCCAAAGTACGTCTGCGCGCGAGTAGATCTCACAGGTTTCATCACTCTTTGTGAAGCAGAAGAAATTGATTGGCAGACCATGTAAGAAGCAGATGTCGCAGACGCGGCATCGGTCACGGTTGCTTCTGATCGACATTTCGATCAGAAAGCCAAGTTCTTCAGAGAATAACTCGGCCAAAGGATTTGCTGCGTCGCTAATTTCAATGCTGAATCCGCACCGGCTTGCCATGCACATCTCGGCAACCGCGGTGATGAGACCGCCGTCGCTTCGGTCATGCAGAGCAAGAATCAGCCCTTCGTCGATCATCTGCTGCACCGCAAGAAACGCATTCTTGAGGAGCTTAGGATTTTCAACATCAGGCGACTCATCGCCGAGCTGGTCGAACGCTTGAGCCAGAGCTGAACCGCCGAGGCGATTTTTACCCTGTCCAAGATCGATGAGTGCCAAAGCACTCTCGCCAGGACGCTTGATGTCCGGCGTGACCTTCTTCGTGATGTCGGGTACGGGTGCGTATCCGAGCATCACTAAGCTTCCGGGAGCCTTTACGAGCTCTCCCGAAATCGTCGCCGCCATCGAAAGGCTGTCCTTTCCGCCATCAACCGCGATGCCAAGTTCGATCATGAGATCGGACATGGCAACCGTAGCATCATAGAGGAGGGCACCTTCGTGAGGCAGTTTCGCAGGCCACATCCAGTTTGCACGGCAGCGTATATCTGCGATGTTGCTGATCCGAACTGAGGCCATGTTGGTCAGCATTTCTGCTACCGCCATTCGGGCTCCGGCTTTCGGATCGATGAGCATCTTGACCGGCTGTTCGCCGACCGCAGCAGCACTTCCTGTAAGAGCGAAGTGACTCTGCGCGTTAACGCTGACATTCGCAATCGGAATCTGGGCGATCCCGCAGCATTGCTGCTGCGCTACGAGCCCGGTGACGCTTCGGTCAACCTTGCGAACAAGGAATCCCTTAGAGCCTACGCCAGGAAGTTTGAAGACTGCCTGGATTGCTTCGCCCACAGTAACATCGGGTAGGTCCAGAGGCTTGAGGCCTTCAGTCCGCCGTGTTGACTCGAACGTCTTCTGAGGCATATTCGTGAGAATCTGCTCTAGGTTCAGTTCGACGGGTGTTGTCCCATTTTGAGAGTCCTCGACGACAACGTTTCCGCTGCCGTCAATTTCTCCCAAGACTTCGCAGTTGACGCGTTCGCGTTTGCAGACCGACTTGAAAAGCTCGATCTGTTCCGCCCTGATCAGGAGCCCGTATCC
>JARIGY010000032.1 GCA_029288535.1 Candidatus Tayloriibacteriota bacterium
GCCGAAGCGATCCTCGAAGGCGACGAAGACGCCGAGGACGATGGGGAAGGCGATGAGATTATCCAGGAAGGTCTCGACATCTCGGTCAACCTGCCGAGGAAGAAGATTAGGAGCCTCATGATGCTCTCCGGCGGCGAGCGAGCGCTGACCTCGATCGCGCTCCTCTTCGCCATCTCGGCGGTCAACCCGCCGCCCTTCATCATCCTCGACGAGACCGACGCGGCCCTCGACGAAGCCAATTCAAAAAAATACGGCGATATGGTGGACAATCTTTCAAAATTTTCCCAGCTCATCGTCATTACCCACAATAGGGAAACAATGTCGCGTGCCGGCATCCTTTACGGAGTCACCATGGGATCGGAGGGTTTTTCAAAACTCCTTTCAATAAAATTCGACGAAGCTGTCGCTGTGGCGAAATAGCAGTTGACAAAAAAAGCGGGAGGTATATCCTTATATACAGAAGAGTTTGCTTCGAAGGATAATTTGGACGCCCTCTCTCCCCTCCGCCTCGGGACAGGATGCCCTCCCTGTCCCGAGGTTTTTTGTTCGCACTTTTCCCATGAGCCGCTAGCGTTTCCTAGAACGCGGCGGCTCTTTTTTTATTTATATTAATTTATAATCCAGTGTTTTTGCATCGAGGTCGGCTTTCATGACTTTGAAGCGGACTTTGTCGCCGAGTCGGAATTTCTTTTTGGTGCGCTGGCCTTCTACCGAGTAGGTTTTCTTGTTGAAGATATAGAAATCGTCGCCGAGGTCGCGGAGCGGCACCATGCCTTCGCATTTGGTGCGGTTGTCTTCCACGTACAAGCCCCAGTCGGTAACGCCGGAAATGATGCCGTCGAATTGTTCGCCAATATGTTCGGTCATGTACTCGACCTGCTTGTATTTGATGGATGCGCGTTCGGCTTCGGACGCAGCGATTTCGCGTTCGGTGGCGTGGTTGGCAATGCTGCGGAAAATGCTGTGCTCGTCCTTCACTTTCTTTTTGTTGCCGGAGAGAATGCTTGCAAGAATGCGGTGGACCATGAGGTCGGGGTAGCGGCGGATGGGCGATGTGAAGTGCGTATAAAAACTGAAGCCGAGGCCGAAGTGGCCGATGCTCGTCGGAGAGTAGACGGCTTTTGCCATGGAGCGGATAGTAGCGGTTTTGATGAGCGATTCTTCCGGCTTGCCTTCGATCTCCAGCATCAGCTTGTTGATGTCCTGTGAAGTCACTTTGCCTTGGCGTACCGGCAGATGGTAGCCGAGCGCCTGGATAAAGAGCGAGAGTTCGGCAATGCGCTCGCCGTCGGGTGTGTCGTGGTTGCGGTACATGCCGGCATTGTCGGTGTCTTTTGTGTTGTCGTAAATGAATTTCGCGACTTCGCGGTTGGCGAGAAGCATGAATTCTTCGACGAGCTTATGGGTTTCCAAACGCTCTTTTTTGAAGACGTCGAGCGGCTTGCCGTTCTTGTCGAGGATGAATCTGACTTCGTCCTGTTCGAACTCGATGGCGCCGTTGGCGAATTTCGCTTTCATGAGTTTCTTTGCGATCGCATTGAAGGTGCTGAGTTCGGGGAAAAAGTCGCCTTTGCCGGCGTTTAGGACATCCTGCGCCGACTCATAACTGAAACGCTTGTTGGAGTGGATGACGGAGCGGCCGAACCAGCGGGTTTTTATGTGGCCGTCCATGTTCATGGTGAAGACGGCGGAAAAGGCGAAGCGGTCTTCGTTGGGGTTCAGGCTGCATAGGTCGTTGGAAAGCACTTCGGGAAGCATCGGGATAGTGCGGTCAACAAGATAGACGGAGAATGAGCGCTTTGCCGCTTCCGCGTCGAGCGCGGTGCCTTCCCGGACGTAATAGGACACGTCGGCGATGTGGACGCCGATCTCGAAATCGCCGTTGCCGACGTCTTTGATGGAAAGCGCGTCGTCGAAGTCTTTGGCGTCGACAGGGTCGATCGTCATCGTGACCGTGTCGCGAAAATCCATGCGCTTTTTTATCTCTTCCTGCCTGAGCGGCTTTTCGGTTTTATTGATCACCTCGGCCTCCTTTTCTACATCGGGCGGGAAGTGGGTATCGATGCCCCGGTCGAGGATGATCGACTGCATTTCGGTCTCGTGGTCGCCTTTGTTGCCGAGTATCTGGACGACTTCGCCTTCCGGAAATATCGCTTCCTTTTTCCAGTCGGTGATTTTGCCCAGGACTTTTCTGCCGATATCCTCCGGTTTCGCGTTCAGCATGAGGATGCTGACGTACATCCTGCGGTCGTCTGTCGTGAGCCAGATCTTATCGTCTTTCTGTACAAGCGTGCCGACGAACTGCATCTTTGCCCGCTCGATTATTTTGACGACTTGCCCGGCTTGTCCGGTCATGCCTTCTTTGCCGCCGACGCGCTTTGGCCGCGAATCGAAATACTGTCCGGTGAGGATGATCTCAACCGTATCGCCATTCAAAGCATGATTTACAAAGTCCGGCTCGATGATAACCGCGTCTTTCATTCCTTCTACCGTTACGAAACCCATGCCTTTGCCGGTTGTGCGGATCGTGCCGATGACTGCTTTATTTTCTTCAGAATTTTTCATAATTTATAAAAGAACTATATCAGAGAGAATGATAGTTGACAAATAGTAATTTTCATTATAGTCTGGCGAACAGATTTTAGGGGGATTTAACGAAAGGATGCGACATGTTCACGTTCAACGGCAAGCCCACAACCCTTCAGTCTGGCGACTTGATGGTGATGTCTGCCAAACATCATACAATTGCTTTCAGTAGAGAAGGCACCCCTCTTCTTTTGGTTTCGTCTACGGGCAAGAGAAAGAATCCGCACATCCTTGCTACTGCATTGCTTGACGACTTCAACTCGAAGAGAAGGCTGGAGGACCGAGACAGGAATTACCACTGTGTTGCCTCCATCATTGGAAATCTGCACGGACTCCTTGTGCGTCGAGAAGAGTCATCCCTTTTTCCTAAAAGGAAAGATGATCAGATCTTTGTGTTTTGGTAGGGAAGAAACTTTTTCACGCTGCACATGCCTTGGCCTTGATTCATCAAGGCCTTTTTTTATGCCCGCATTGACCAATTTTCAAACATCTGTTAGTATGGCTCACATGTTAAAGATCCGACTACAACGAGTAGGACGCAAGCACGAACCGACATTCCGGCTCGTCTTGACCGACTCGCAAAACAGCACGAAAAGCGGCCGCTATTTAGAAGTTCTCGGCAACCACGACCCACGCCATAAGACTGAGACAGTCATCGACGCCGACCGCGTCAAGCACTGGATCTCAAAGGGAGCGAAGCCTACCGAAACCGTTCACAATATGCTCATCAATAATAAAGTGATCGAAGGCAAGAAAGTCAACGTGCTTCCAAAGAAGAGTCCGATCAAGAAAGAAGGTGAAGCTTCTACAAGCTCGCCTCAAGCAGCGGCCCCTGCCGCTAAGTAGTTTTTATTATACACAGTTCGTTTGACGACCGGAATACACTTGCTAAAATTGGTAGGGCAGTATTATCAGACCGCAGACTGCGCGAACTTAAGAATGAACTAACAACATCATGATGGAAAACGATACACAGTTTCTCGAATACGTAGTCAAGGCGCTTGTCGACAACCCTACCGACGTAAAAATCAACCGGACCGTAGATGAAATGGGCGTACTCATGACTCTTTCCGTCAACCCTGCGGACATGGGCAAAGTCATCGGCCGCTCAGGCAACACTGCCAAGGCGATCCGCACCATTCTCCGCGTCGTCGGCATGAAGAACAATGCCCGCGTCAACCTCAAGATCAACGAACCGGAAGGCGGCATCAAGAAGGAGTCGACCATGAAGAGCGTCGATGAAGCGATGGAAGATCTCAAGCTGTAATCTAAAAATATGGAAGGCTAAATATAAAAATAGACATTTAAGAAAACCTGTGGCATTATATGGCTACAGGTTTTTCTTTATATGAACTTCCACGTCATTACACTTTTCCCAAACGCATTCGACT
>JARIGY010000058.1 GCA_029288535.1 Candidatus Tayloriibacteriota bacterium
AAATAACACGCCGGTATATCTGCGGCTTGCCCGGGAAAAAACTCCCATCATGACAACGGAAGACACTCCGTTCGAGATCGGCAAAGCCCAGATATTTTTTCAGCCTATCGCCGGCAAACCCGATGTGGCGATCATCGCAACCGGCGCTCTCGTGTACAAAGCCCTCAAAGTCGCGCGTGAACTTGAAAAAGAAAAGATCGGCGTGGCTGTTTTGAATCTTGCCACGATAAAACCTTTAGATGAAAAAGCTATTGTGAGATTGGCAGAAGAGGCGAAGGCTATCGTGACGGTGGAAGAGCATCAGGTTGCAGGAGGAATGGGCAGTGCCATAGCAGAACTTTTGGCAAAGCATAAACCGGTACCTATGGAATTTATCGGCGTCAAAGACCTGTTCGGCCAGTCGGGCACCCCTGATGAGCTTGTCGAGCATTACGGCATGGGCGAAAAGCATATCAAAGAAGCGGTCAAAAAAGTTTTGAAGAGAAAATAAATATAAAATAATGTTTAAATTCTTAAAAAATCCTGTAGCGTTGACAGCGTTCTGTGTCCTGATTTTTGCTCCCCTCCTAGGAATCCTATTTGGTGAGATAAGCATTCTTGTTTTTCCTTTCGGAATATTTAACCTTTTGTTGCCTGGAAATACTGTGCCTTCGGTATATCCGGGAATTTGCAAAGATTCGTGGTGTCTGCCAAATACCCCGACAAGTTTCATGCTTAGATACGCTTTGTATATTATTTTCTTGGGAGTGCTTTTCAGATTATTTCGGTTTTTGAAAAGAAGGTGAAAATAAAAACACCGGATCAAGTCCGGTGTTTTTTTGTACTAAATCTTCGATGGCTTGTAATCCGCCGGCGCGTCTTTGAGTTTTGCCAGAAGCGCTTCCTGGGTAAGCAGGCCTTCCTGCGCGCCGATCTTCTGAACGACGGCGGCGGAGTTTATCGGTCCCCACATGAGGGCCTCTTCCATTGTTTTGCCCAACGCGAGAGCGACTGTGACTGTGGAGGCGAACGCATCGCCTGCACCTGTTCGTTCAAAGGGTTCCTGAGGATAAACGGGCATGAACCAGGCATCGGTACCGTCGGAAGCGTAGGCGCCCTTGATCCCGTCGGTTACGAAAACAGTTTTCGGGCCGAGCTCATGGAGCATAGACATGAGCTTCTTGATATCTTTTTCCTCTGTTTTTAAAATACGCTGGGATTCTTCGACATTACAGAAGAAGATATCGGTGCGGCTGTAAATATCGACAAGCGCGTCGGTGCCGAAATTCATCTGGTAGGTTCCGGGCTGGAAGGCGAGCTTTATTTCAGGATGGTCTTTGAGATAGCTGCCAAGCTCGAGGTGGTAGGGAAGCGAGTTTTCGCCGAGCGAACTGAGATAAACCCACTTCGGCGTGCCGATGTCCGGCAGCATGTAGTCGTATTTTTCGTGCTTGATCAGGATCGTGCGCTCGACGCCGTACCACAGTACGTAGTGATAGTTGGTGGTCTTGCCGGCGTTCGTCTTTACAAACTGGGTTTGGACTCCGTCTTTGACAAGCGATTCGATGCACTCCTTGCCGTTCTGGTCGTCGCCGACGTTGCCAAGAAGCGAAGATGCGAGCCCGAGGCGGGTAGCGGAAACGGCAGCATTGGCGCTGTTGCCGACAGCTCGGAGGATCTTTACGAATTCATAGGGAATCTTGTCGCCGAATGAAAGGCAAAGCTCCTGGCGATTGTGGTTGATGCAGTCTTTGACTTCTGCTTCGTTTAAACGGATAAAAGCGTCTGTGGTAATGTCGCCGATGGCAATAAAATCTGGAATATTGTGCATAAGAAAAGTATACCATACCCGCCGGAGCATGATATACTTGCAAGCATGAAAACACTCCGGCAATCAATCGATGAAGCGTGGCAGAACAAAGTCGCGATCGGGCATTTCAATATTTCAAACATTGAAGGATTTTGGGCGGTTTTCCGAGCGGCGCAAAAACTCGATCTGCCTGTCATTATCGGCGTTTCAGAAGGCGAGCGCGATTTCATCGGTATTCCGCAAGTCGTCGCTCTTGTCAAAAGTTTGCGAGCCCAATACAACGACTATCCGGTTTATCTTAACGCCGATCATACCTACTCTTTTGAACGGGTAAAGGAAGCGATCGACGCCGGTTTCGATTCTGTCATTATAGACGGGGCGAAACTTCCGTTTGAAGAAAACGTGGCTATGACCAAAATGTGCGTGGAGTACGCGCGGAAGACAAACCCCAACGTTCTCGTTGAGGCGGAGCTC
>JARIGY010000072.1 GCA_029288535.1 Candidatus Tayloriibacteriota bacterium
AACTCCGTTGACGTGACAAATATTTACAAGTGTGGTATTATGCAATTCAGTAAGGCGGGCTATGTTGTCTGCCTTAAAAAGTGTTTTTTATGTGAAATGGAGGCATCTATGCGTGGGTTTCTCTCGTTTCAGATGATTGAGAGTCTCGAGAGTCGCGTTTGTCTGAGTACTGGTACTGTCTCGGTGTGGTACGCTGGGGATTCGCTTGTTTACGGCATTCCCGCAGGCGGCCTCCGGGCTCCGCTCGAAGCAGATCTTCAGGCTGCGGGCATGAACGTGAAGTTCGTCGGCACCAGCAATGCCAACCCGGCGCCGAAGCTTGTCGCCGACGGCAACGACTATCATGACGGCCACCCCGGCTATCTCGTTAGCGAGTTGTCCGACAACATGAATGGTTACAACAATAACACCATTCATGTCGACGGGGCAGGGGTGTCGTATGGCAACAATGGCGGCTACTGGCTGACCGGCAGCAAAGCCACTCATGTTGCGGGAGTTCCTGCGGTCAACGTCGTCGTCCTGCAGATCGGTACGAACGACATCCTTCAGCAGAACGACCTTGCCCATCTTCCGGCGCGTTACGAAGCGCTGGTCGACAAGATCGCAGAGCTGCGGCCTGGCATCAAGATCATCGCGTGCACGCTCCCTCCGGCCACCTGGCGCGGAGTCAGTTTCAACGCCGACATCCAGGCATTCAACAAGATGATGCCCGGGGTCGTCGCCGCGTGTGCCGCTCACGGCGACAATGTGCTCCTTGCAAAGGTTGACATGCCTTTCTTCAACTCTGCCGGCCAAGTCGTCGATACTTTCATTGACGGCACGCACCCCGACCAAGTCGGGTGCAATGAGATCGCACGGGTCGTCGCGGATGAAATCCTTCTTCCGCCGCCGGCTCCCGTGAAGAAGTCGCCTCCTCCTGCCGTGCATCATAAGTCGCCGCCGCCTCGGCACCATGTCTCCAGGAGCCATGCTCCAAAGCCGGTATCCTCGGCCAAGGCAGCGTGGTCCCTGCAGCAGAAAGTTTCAAAAGGCAGCTGAGCGTCAGCCGCTGAAAGAATAAAAGCATTGTCTTTTATTCTTTCAGCGGTTTTTTTATCGGTGCTTTTCTACTCTTTATATAGTGGTACAATGGATATCTATTAACCGATGATTATGGAACTAAACGAACTTGCAAAGGAAACGGTGCCCGCCAAAAAAGAGCGTTTGGAAAAGATCCTGACCTTGCTTGCGGACGGCCCGACATGCAGCAGCGCCGAAGAAGCGCATAGCCTTATCCACGCCAGTTTTGAAACTGTTGAAAATGCGCATGATCTTGAGGGGGATAATAAAATGGGCATAAGCGACTTGGAGTCCATGCCTACCACTTCATATGAAGGCCGTACGTTATATTTTGAAGAATTTACACGCCATGTTTTATTCATGGCAGAAAATGGCGCGATCGATATCCGCATTCGCGATGACAAGGTCAATCTGAAAACTATCCTTAAACAGCAGCAGGCATACCCAAAAGAGCGTTTGCAATCCGTATTGGAAAAGTCTGGATTCGACGGGAAAGGGGTTTGGGATAAATAATAAACTAGCATCTAATCATAATTATCATGTCTACTCTCGATACATCAAAAATAGCAGCCGAGCAGATCATCAAATCGCTTGAAGCGGCGATGCTCACTGAGAACCGCCAGGATCTGGAAACTTTCTTAGGTGTGCCGGTTACATTGAAGGATAGCGACAGTCGCCAGGATACCTACGAGTTTCCAAAAACAGCATGGAATAACGGCGGCACTATCGGCTGCTCGCCGGGGAAAACAAAATATTCGACATTTTACGCCGACTTTACCGGGTTCAATCTTCCGATCAGCGCTATCGAATCGGCTTTCGGTACGGACTTTATAGAACCGCGCGAGGGGAACCGGCAGTACGATAAGGGCGAAATCCGATATGATTTCGTTACTGATCAATCCGGCGCCATGGTCACGGCTTGCGCGGCGATCAAATTCGGTTAGGAAACTTTTTATTGCAAGTTTGCTATACTTTCCCTATATGAATAAAAAAACACTTGCTATCGGATCAGTCGTGCTTGGAATTATTTTTATTATTCTTGCGGTTGTCTATTGGACGGTTCCGGCCGCTTCATTGCCGACATTCATGCCGGGCTACCTGCTTGGTTCAACAAAAGTCCACATTAAACACGGTATCGGTGCGCTCATTCTCGCATTGGCACTTTTTGCTTTTGCTTGGTTTAAAAGCGGAGAGACAGCAGAAGCGAAGTAAGAATCCCTGCTGCCAGACAGTAGATCGCAAAAGGAACGAGTGTCTTAGTTTTGAAATATTTTGTCAGAAACCGCACGGAAAAGTATGCGGCGATTGCCGATGCCAAAGACCCGGCGAAGATCGGGCCGATGGCGAACGCATTGGTTGCACTCATGAGTTCGGGAAGTTTTAAAATAGAAGCGGCAAAAATAATCGGCGTTGCCAACAGAAAAGAAAAGCGCACGGCTTCTTCGTGGTTGAGCCCGACGAGCAGGCTTCCGCCTATTGTTGAACCGGTCCTTGAAAACCCCGGGATGAGCGCTAGGCATTGCGCGAAACCTACTTTCACGCTTTGCGCCCAGCTTATTTTTGCGATCCGTATATCTGTATCGCTTTCCGTGCCAGTACTTTGCGATACCGCTATTTTTCTCCTTAGCAATTCTGCGCCGTAAAGCACAAATCCATTCAGGATTAAAAAGACTGCCACCAGGCGCGGCGAGGCAAAAAGCGCTTTCAGTTTTTCTTCAAACAAAAGTCCGAGGATGCCGGCCGGGATGCTGCCGACGATGATGAGCCAGCCGAGCTTTGCGTACGTATCGGCCGGATCTATTTTTCGGATTTTGAGGGATCGGCCTACGCCTTTTATGATAAGCAGCCAGTCTGTAAAGAAGAATCCGAAAAGCACGAGCGCGGTAGCCAAGTGCGTCGCTACAAGAAATATGAGAAAAAGATTGTCATGCTGGTCTATATTCCAGCCCAGGATTTTCGGCAATATGACGCTATGGCCGAGGCTTGAGACGGGGAACAGCTCGGTAATACCCTGAAGAGCGCCGAGAATGAGAGCCTGTAGATATGAGATCATGCTGAAATAGTACCACAGACAGTTTATTTTTAGATGCTATACTTCGATGATGGAACAGCTTCCCAGTTATATCGACAGTGCTGATACGAACGAGATAAGCGCCAAACCCGCCAATGAACCAGACTCGGCATATTTGAAAAGCCTGGGTTTCAGCGAAAGTAAGCGGGATAAAACTTCGCTTGCCTTCATGTGCGCAGATGAAAAATCGAAAGCGGATATGCTCATGAAGCTTCGCGACCGGGGTTTCTGCTTTTCTTATGGAAAAGAGTGGAACCCTGCCGATGTGTTTCTCTATCTAAGTGAAAAGGGTTTGACGCACGGTTCATTCAAGAAAATCGCATGGACGGGCAAAGACCTGTTCAACATCATAGAGCAGGATATGCTGACCGAAACACAGATGAAATCCCTTTTAGCCGAGATGGGCAAGATCGAAGTCGACTGGTCTCTTCACGATCTCGAGTCTGCGGGAGAAATGGTTTCGAAAGAAATGCATGCGCGGCACCCTGAGCTTTCCGCCGCGACGCTGCGAACCTTGGTCCGGAAATTCACTTTCGACTGGCGCTGAAAGGGGTCACCAAAGACCGGACTATTTTACAATATTGCCGAAATAATAGGTGTGGTATTTATCCCGCGCGTCGTAGTTTCCGTTATGATCCGGAATCACCTTAAAACTTACCGGATCGGCACCCTCGAGAACAAACTGGCCTACGTAGACAGCGTTCTTGTCTTTTTCATAACTGGAATCAAGTATTGTGAACGTTCCGCTGTCGGCGCCTTCAATGACGCTGCCTTCCCCATACACCTGTTTCGCATCTTTTGAAAAGAAACCGTCTGAATTCAATACGCTGAATGTTGCCGGGTCGCTACCCTGAATGATCTTTCCGTCATAATATGCTGCGCGGGAATCCTTTGCGTATTCTTCTGAACCCAATGAATCTGCTGTAGAAAGCGATACGAAAGTAGATGTGGCGGCGCCTTGAATTGCGGTGTCTTGATAATAGGCATTATTTTTATCAGCAGAGTAGTACGTATTGTCGCCAACCAATTTAAAGGTCGCAGGATCGGCTCCGGGCAATTGCCGGTCTTCAAAGTACATATATGTACCGTCGGTAGCGTAACGCAGATCCGCCGAGATTATTTTGAGCGGGGGAGCGGGCTGTTTTGCCAGAGGCTTATGGATAGCAAGTACTGAAACCGCAATAAAAACAGCAATGAGCACCCATTGTCCAAGTGTGGTGCCGAGCGGGTTTTTTAAAAATGGTTCCTTCTGAAGAGAGTCCATACTTATAGATTATAAATGTGTAATGTCTTTTATTATCTCATGAGAGGAGAAAGTTGCCTATGCTGGCTTTTCTCGTTACCTTGTGATGAATCATGGGCATATTTCCTGAAAGTCTGGTACTATAGTAGGAAGGGTCTTAATAACTGATTAATATAATATGGAAAAGAAGACAAACTCTGCGTTTATGAAGCCTATGAATGTAAGTCCGGATTTGGCAGCCGTAGTCGGCAACGGACCGATGCCGCGATCCGAGGTTGTGTCAAAATTGTGGGTCTACATCAAGGCAAACAATCTTCAGGACGCAAAAGACAAGCGCATCATCAACAACGACGAAAAGCTCAAGAAGATTTTCGACGGCGAGAAGACCGTGCACATGATGAAGATGGCAAAGTATATTTCGAAGCATCTTTCTTAGGAGTCAGCTGGCTATAAAATTGCAAAAAAGCACGTCTCAACTGAGGACGTGCTTTTTGTTTACTTTTTGAAAAATGATGCATAAAAAAGAGAGTTGGTTAGACTCTCTTGATTTCTTTTTTAACCTCTTTAGGAACTGTTACTTGTGGTCCTGAGCGACCGGGACGGTCGTCGGAGACTTTGTCAGGAGCTGTGCCGGTGTCGGCCGCTGCTGGTCAAGACCAAACATCATGTTCGTGCCTTGTGGCAGAATTGAATTGGGTACACTGCCGTTCCATTTCTCGGCCGCAGTCTTCATCGCTTCGGCTTGCGCCTTGGCAATATCCACTTGCGCCTTGATCATCATGGCATCGCCGGCTTTCACAAACTCCTGCGCGGCCTCGGCGTCGGCCTTGGCCTGCATGAGTTTGATCTCGGCTTCGTTCTTGGCTTTTGAAAGAGCGACCTTGTTGCGTTCTTCGTTGGCAAGCGCCTCCGTTTTGGCAACCAGGATATCGTTCTCAGCCTGGAACTTCTTGTTGATCGATTCTTGGATCTTAGGATCA
Organism: Candidatus Tayloriibacteriota bacterium; assembly: GCA_029288535.1. Classification (GTDB taxonomy): domain Bacteria; phylum Patescibacteriota; class Minisyncoccia; order Phycocordibacterales; family JAKAEA01; genus JARIGY01. The sequence goes on from JARIGY010000072.1 coordinate 5,354, forward strand.
TCGTACTCGAGACCTTCACTACTGCTCAGGTACTCGAGAGTGATGCCTTTTTCCAGGAATTGGGTCTTGGTCTCCTCGTAAGCAGTCTTGAAGACCTTGGCTTTCGATTTCGCGCATTCGGCCAGTGTCAGATTGCCGAATTCCCGTGACAGCACTCCTTGGACGAAGCTGCGCATGTTCTGGTCCACGACATCTTCGAGCTTCTTGCCGAAGTAGAAGTAGAGGAACTTGGGAGCATCTTCGTCCCGAATCGATACGGTCAGCGAAACTCCAGCCCGGAAGTTGATGCTTTCGAGCGACTCAACGGCGATGGCCTGATCCTTTGGGGACGTGCCATTGTTCTTACCGCGGGTCCATTCCCGGGTGATTGGGCTGCGATCAACCTTGATCACTTTGACTGTCGGCAACCAGATGTAACTGCCAGGTCCGCGACCAGTGTTGTGCTGTTCGGTCGGGATCTCGATCCGTTTCGCTGCCACCTTTGCCTTGGTCAGGTAGTCTAGGCTCTTGAATTGAGCCTGTTCATCCGCTGTGCCGGTGAGGGGGATGACGAAGGCGGCTTCGTTGGGTGCTACCTCTTCATACTTCTTCTCCTGGTAGTCGCCGCAGCCGGTGAGGCCGAAGCAACCCAAGAGACCGAACAGAAGAAGTGGCGAACTGAAGCTGCTGACGTCGCCCTTTCGACGCGGCCGGGCTCGGTAGTACTGGATTGAATCCAGTATATACACAGGCCAGGTCAGGGCGAGAACGATAAGGCTGACGCACACCATCCAGCCGGCGACATCGCTTGAGATGATTGCGCTGCTGACGGCGTTCTGAGCCGTCCCGCTGTTCACCGCGGCGATCGCTGCTTTGGTCTGAATGACCGTTTGCGGCGAGCGGGCGATGATTCCGACGGTCAGGGTAACGAGGAAGGGAATGCTGAGAAGAATCCTCCACAGCGCTCTGGGTTTCCTCACGATGCTCACTGAAACGTTTGCCACAAAACCTCCTTGGTAGTTGGCAGATTGTAGTAGGAATCCAGAACGTCTGGACTCGCTACCTGGAACTGAAGTCAGGACATACCTTGACTTTCTATCGGATATATTACTTTATGCTACATGTTTGTCAATAGAAATGAGATATTTATTATCAAGGTTTATAATAAACACTGTAATTTTTGCCTTGTACGGTATGATATATATAATAAGCCGTTATTTTTCTTTTAATTTTATAAAAATATCTATTTAAAATGAGATTTTTTTCGTTAAATTAGTTTTTCATGGCTAGTTTTATAAGACTTGTCAGAGTCTCGGCAAGTTCAGGGTTTTTGATCATGATGCCGTATATGGTGTCGCCGAGCATGTGAAAGCGTACCTCGTCTTCGAAGATGCTAATGTCGCAGGTAAGCGGATATTCTTTTCCGTCTACAAGTGTTGCTTCCTGATGCAATTCTTTGTTTATTTCAAGCTTTCCAACGTCAGTCGTGTAGATGATTTTAAAATAGCCATTATCTTTAATTTTTAAGTCTATGAATTTTTTAAGATTCTTATGTCTGAACAATTTATTGACAAGCTCGAGTGAAAATACGCCATAGTCGATGTCTGTAGCAAATTTTGGATGCGATATGAGTTCGTTCATGGATTCCTGCACGGAATTTTCTCCCTCGTAGAATTTGATGATAGGGGCTTGTCCGAGCTTTCTGCCTGTCGCCTTGAGTTGGGGAAGAATCTTATCGAAGCTGGCAATATATTCTTCAGTCTTGAGTTTGCGCTCTTCAAGAAGGAAACGGACGCGCTCCACATCCTCAGCTTGGTAGGCAGAGCGTTTGCCATGGATGATTTCCCTGACCATGCCTTTTTCTTTGAGAAGCTCGACGATGACGTAGACAGTTGAGCGCTTGATCTTGGTCTCCTTTGCTATCTCGATAGGGAAGGCGGACTCGACCGAAATAAGGTAGTTATAAATCTGGATTTCCTTTTGCGACAGACCGACTTGCTCCAAGTATTCATTTAATTGTAGTTGCATAATCTAATATTAGTGAGATTTTTCTATAGAATATAATCCCGGTTAAATCCTTAAATCATAATATCATAGCTATGTATATAGATCAATGTCTTATTTAAACAAGATATTATGGCAAAATTTCATCTTATAAATATTGACACTCTATAAAAACAAAAGTAGATTAGGCTAAGTTCAACTACCAAGGAGCAGTATGTACATTCATCTTTTGCAAGAGATAACGCTGACTGAGATTGGGACCGAAGCACAAGTTCGCATTGTGCCGGGAACTTACGAGCTTGAGCCTGTTCCAAATCCAATCGATCCCGAGGAAGACTCATGGCTCGTGATCGCGGGTACAAAGCACGGCGCTTCGGAAGGGTGGTGGAGGTATAGTGCGCCTGGCGATATTTTTTAGAAAGGAAAAGACTGCGAAATAATTTCCGCAGTCTTTTTTTATTTGACTAACATCCCCCGAGCAACTAGAGTGGGGATATGCAACAAAGTTTCTTCAAAAAGTGGTCGCCGCTGTTTATCCTGTCCCTCGCCCTCATGATCATCGTGATCGACACGACCTTGCTCAACGTCTCATTGAGCACGATCATCCGCGAACTCAAAACCAATATCCAAAGCATGCAGTGGGTCATCTCGGCCTACTCGCTCATGCTTGCGGCCTTCACCATCACTGGCGGCCGGCTCGGCGATATCTTCGGCCGGAAAAAGATGTTCATCGTCGGCGCGATATTCTTTGCGGCCGGTTCTTTTCTCGCGTCCATCAGCACCAATGTCGCCATGCTTATCTGGGGCGAAGCGATCATCGAGGGAGTGGGCGCGGCGCTCATGATGCCGGCGACGTCTTCGCTTATCGTGGCGAATTACAAAGACAAAGACCGCGCAGTGGCGTTCGGCGTCTGGGGCGGCATCGCGGCCGTCGCCCTTGCCATCGGCCCGATCCTCGGCGGCTACCTTACCACCAACTACAGCTGGCGATGGGGTTTCCGGATCAACGTGGTTGTCGTTTTCATACTGCTCGTCAGCTCGTTCCTTCTGCATGAATCCGAAGACGATACGCGCAAGCCGACGATCGACTGGTTCGGCATCGTCCTTTCCTCAACAGCCCTTTTCTCTTTCGTCTTCGGCATCATCGAGGCGTCGCGCTACGGCTGGTGGCATGCCAACGAGATTTTTGCGATAGGAGGCGCGTCGTTTCCGCTGCTCGGCAATTTTTCCATCAGCGTCCTGGGTTTCGTGTGGGGAATTATTCTTCTCATCCTTTTTATTTTCTGGGAATTGCATGTAGAAAAGAAAAGTAGAATGCCGCTTGTGTCGCTTCATTTGTTTGGCAATAAGCAATTTACCGCGGGTCTTGTCACAAGCGCTATTATCTCGCTCGGCCAGTCGGGCGTGATATTCACCGTCACGCTTTTCCTCCAGGCGGCGCGCAACCTGGACGCTATTCATACCGGCCTTTCGCTTCTGCCGATGGCCGTCACGCTGTTTATTTTCTCGCCGCTTGCCGGCTACCTGAGCAGGAAAATTGCGCCGAAGATCCTTATCATGACCGGCCTTGCCATAAACCTCGCCGCGATCCTCTGGCTCTGGGCAAGCATTTCTCCGGAGACGACGGTGCTCTCTGTCGCTCCGGCTCTTGCGCTCTATGGCGCCGGCCTCGGGTTCATCATTTCGCAGTTGAGCAACCTGACGCTTTCCGCCGTGCCTCTCGAAGAAGTCGGCGAAGCATCAGGGCTCAACGGCACACTCCGCCAGGTCGGGCAGACGCTCGGTTCGGCCGTTATCGGCGCGGTGCTTCTTTCCATTTTGACTTCAACGCTTGTGCTCAATGTGCGCAACAGCCAGAGCATTCCTGCCAACCTCAAAGACGAGATCGCGACGAGCGTCATTGCCGCGCATTCCAATATCGAATTCGGCGGCGTGCAAGTCATTGCCGCCCAATATAACAACCCGGCTCTTTCGACCGAGCTCAATAAAGTCGCGCTCGACGCCAACAGCACTGCCAACAAAGCCGCGCTTCTCGCTGGCGCAGTCGTCGTCCTCTTCGGTTTCATCGGTGCAGCCATCCTGCCAAGCAGTAAAAAGCC